>JBFGTT010000247.1:0-5860 GCA_041565995.1 Rhodothermales bacterium | reverse complement strand
GGACGACCTGTTTGTAGGATAGCGTCTTTTCCTCTACGCTAAGCCCCGTAGGGGCGACCTGTTGTTTTACAGGACGCTCCTGAGCCTGCCCCTGCGCAGGCAGGGGGAGCTTCTTTAGGGGCCCCCCGCGAGCTACCAACAGGCCGCCCCGCTGGGGCGTCTTCTATAATCCAGTTTGCAGACACGCCCTGATCCTCTCGTCCCCTCGTCTATATGTCCCTTCGTCCTCACGTCACGGTGACGTTGACGGAGGCGATGGGGTTGAGGCCGTCTTCGGGCGTGAAGTCTTCCTCAGGCTGCGTGTTGCCCGCCCCGTCGGTGGCGCGCACGCGGATCCGGTGCGTGCCGGGCGTGGCATCCCACCGAAACGTCCACTTGACCCAGACCGCACGGAACGGAAAGGCCAGCCCGTCGAGCACCTGCCGGGCCTGCGCCAGCGCCGGCTCCTGCGCCGTCAACTCGTCGAGCGGGACGAGGCGGGCGGCCTCGAAGGCGCCCTCGTCGAAGGCCACCTCGACGCGCGCGATGGGCGCGAAACCGCTGACGGCGAAGCCCGAGACGAGCACCGCCCCGGCAGGCACGACTTCGTTGAAGACCGGGTTGGTGATCTTGCCGGCCACGTGCGCCGTGGCCTCGTCGGTGAAGCCGAGCACCTGCTGGTAGGTGCCGAAGACCTCGTCGCTGTCCGTCGCCTCGATGCGCGTGATCCACTTGACGCTCTTGTAGCCGTAGGCGCCGGGCACGAACAGCCGCACCGGGCGGCCGTGCTCGCGCGTCAGCGGCATCTCGTTCATATGGGTGACGAGCATCGGCTCGAACGCACCGGGGCCGAAGGCGCCGTAGACGGCCTCGATCTTGAGGTTGTCGGTGAAGCCGTCGGCGCCGTAGATGCGCAGGCGACGGGTGCGCTGGCGGTCGAGGCCGGCGCGGTCGAGCAGGCCGCTCAACGGCGCGCCGCGCCAGAGCGTGGTGCCGATGAGGCCGGGAAACTCGTTCGAGTCGGTGATGCAGCGCATCGTCTGGAGCACGGGCGCGGCGGCTGCCGCCTCGGCTTCCAGGTCGGACAGGCGCAGCGTCAGCGGGGCGGCTACCAGCCCGTCGAGCGTCAGCGTCCAGGCTTCAGGGTCGAGGTTCGGCATCGACCAGCCGCCGACGGCGCCGACGGCGCCGTACTCCACGTAAAATCCCCCCTGTGCCGGCGGCAGGTCGGGCGGCGAGAGAAAGGCCACCTCGCCCCCCGCGCGGCGCGGCGTGACGAGGTTGGTCTCGCAGCCGGCCAGCGGCGTCAGCATCAGGCCGATGGCTGCGCCGCCCGCCCGGCGAAGAAAAACGCGGCGTGATGGAGGCCGGTTGTTCATGCACCGCCGTTGGTTGCGTTGCTCCGAAGCGCCCTGCCGGGCCGTGCCCGCAAGTCCTTGCTTGCGCAGTCTTTCTCGTACCCGGCGGCGCTCGGCTGCACCCAGTCGCCCCGGCTCAATTGTCCAGCGCGCCGCCGGCAATCCACTGCCGGATGGCGTCGATCTGCTCGGCAGAGAGCGGCGGGCGTCCGCGCGGCATCCGCTCGCCCAGGATGCCCGCCGCCCCGGTGATCTTCTGAAACAGGTAGCTGCCGTCCGGGTTGCCCGGCTCCACGCGGAGCAGGTTGGGCCGCTGGTTGCTACGCACCCCCACGATGTTGGCGCGCGCCTGCCCCCGGCTCAGGTTCAGACCCTGCTGCGGGCTGGACCCGGCGTGGCAGCCCGAAAGCGCGCAGTTGAGGTCGAAGACGTTGGCCTGGATGCTGCTCAAGGTCGGCTCCAGTCGGCCCGGATCCAGCGGATCGGCGTGTTCGCAGCCCGCCAGGCAAAGCACGGCCAGCAAGACGATGAGAGGGCGCTCTCGAAACGCGCGCATAGGCCTCCAGGTTGTCGAAGATCCGAGGGGCGGCATCAGAAATTCAAGATGCGGAAGATGTTGAAGCCGAGGCGGAGGTCGCCCTCGAAGACGTCGCGCACGTCGAGGTCTCCGCCGCGCAGGTACTGGTCCGACGTCAGCCCGACCGAGTTGCCCAGGACGATCTGGAAGACGTGCCCGCCGGTGGTGATCTCCAGGCCGCCGCCCCAGGTGTCGAAGCGGATGTCGTTGCCGAAGGTGCTGGTGCGGACGTAGCCGGAGACGATGGGCACCCACTCGGCCACCAGCGACAGGTTGCGGTAGAACCGCCATCGCCCGCCCAGCCCCAGCGTCAGCAGCGGCTCCTCGCCTTCGACGCGCTCCGCCGCGTTGAACAGGATGCCGGGCACCACCGCCGCGCCCAGCCCCGGCGCCAGCTCGCGCGCCAGGCTCACCTGCCCGGTAAACTTGAAAGCCTGGCTGCCCAGGCGCTCGCCCGCCGGCTGCTCCGTCACCCAGTTGAGCGCCGCCTGCGCCGAGACTTCGACGGGCCACCCGCCGGAGCGCCCCTGCTGCGCCAGCCGGTAGCGCGCCTGCACCTCGACGTTGTCGGCGGCGTTGCTGCGGGCCAGCGCGATCAGGAAGTCGTCGGTGAAGGCGTAGCCG
This sequence comes from Rhodothermales bacterium, assembly GCA_041565995.1. GTDB lineage: Bacteria > Bacteroidota > Rhodothermia > Rhodothermales > JBFGTT01 > JBFGTT01. Next base: position 3,322 of record JBFGTT010000247.1, on the reverse strand, counting down.
AGGCTCAGGTAGATGATGCCGCTGCCGTCGATGCCAAAGAAGGCGTCGTAGCCGTCGCCGAGGGTGGGGTTGAAACGATGGCTGATAAGGAAGAGCCAGCTTCCGGCGTCGAGCGCCCGCGTCGTCGGCAGGTTGATCACCTTCCAACCGTCGAAGGGAAAGGCCTCGGCGGGCGAGGCGCGTTGCTTGCGGCGGACGTCCACCCGCTCGATGCTGGCAATCCAGGCTTCAAGCGTGCGGATCTCCTCCTCGGTCAGCGGGTCCCCGATGAGTGGCATCTGTACGCCCTGGATGCCCGGCGCGCCCCGGACCTTCATCACCAGGTAGCTGCTGTCGGGCTGGCCCGGATGCACGCGCAGCAGGTCGGGCCGCTCCCGGCTCGGCTCGCCCACAATCGAGGCGTAGAACTGCTCCCTGGTCAGTTCCATGCCTTGCTGCGGGATCGGCCCGGCGTGGCAGCCGGCGCGGGCGCAACTGCGTTCAAAGAGCGCCGTCACGCGGGCTTCAAGGTCGGCCTCGCTGAGCTGGCTCAGGTCCTGGCCGCGCGCCTCGGCCCGGCCCAGCAGCGCAAGCAGCAGCAGGCACACGGCGGCGCGCGCTCCGTACGTAACACCCTTTCGCATCCCTGGCCTCCTTTTGGTTGACGATGGCGGTCGGCCTCAGAGCCGGTATTCGACGCCGAAGAACACGTCGGTCGAGCGGATGGTGTTGCGGCCCGTGGGGGTGAAGAAGACCTGCGCGCCCAGGCCCAGCTTGCGGATCGGGTAGAGCGTCAGCCCGGCCCCGGCCTTGACGTAACGCTGCCGCGTAGGCAGGGGGTTGCGGGCCGAAAAGCTGGTCTCCGGGTCCGGCGCTTTGTTGGACCAGACGCCCTGCCCCAGCACCTGCACCAGCGCCCAGCGGTCCAGCGAAAAGCCCACTTCGCCGGAGAAGAGCAGTTCGTCGTCGTACTTGGGTTCGGTGTCGGCAAAGCAGTTCACGTCGCGGCCCTCCTGGCACGCCGTGGCCGTGGAGAAGGCGTAGAGCGGCGAGCGGTAGCGGTAGCCGAAGCCCGCCTGCGCGTAGCCGGGCACGGGCCAGAGACTCAGGCCGTAGTGAATCGTCATCTGTAAATCCACCTGCCCCGGCCCCACCGACGGGGTGAAGTTGCGCGTGTAGCCGGTGGGCAACGTCAGCATGACGTTGGCAGCCAGCGCGTGCCGGTCCGCCGTCAGGCCGGCCAGGTGCTTGAGGCCGGTGCGCAGGCCCAGCATCACCGAGCCGAGGCCCTCGGTCTCGTAGTCGAAGGCGGCGTCGCGCACGCGGAGGACTTTGTAGGGCACCAGGGCCACCAGCGTGAGGCGGTCGGTCAGGCCGTACTCGGCGTAGAGGTAGAAGCTGCGGTCGAAGAAGGCGTCGCCGTCTACGTTGTCGGCGTAGGGCTTGGTCTGCCCGTCGAAGCCGAACTGCTCGGCGGCGGTGCTGCGGCCGTGCGAGAGCTTGACGTAGGCGTGCCCCCGGGCCTGCGGCCACGCCTGCGCGCGACCCTCGTGCGCGCCGAGCAGCCCCAGCACGCCCAGCGCCAACAGGATGCGGCAGACCGAAAAACGTCTAGGAAGCGACATGAGCGTTGGAAGCTGAAGAACACCTGCCCCTAAGATCCTTCCCAAATCCGCCATCCGCAATCCACAATCCAGTCACCCTCCACGCAAGCCGGGGGCGCTGTCGAAGGGGCCGGCGACGCGTAGTCCAGTCGCCTACGCGACGCGCGGCCTGTGCTATGACGGCACGGGAAGCGCACGTAGTGGATTGCTTTCGTGTGGCGCCCGTTACATCCGTTACGGGTACTCCCTTGCATGTATTCCGTCGCAGCGATATCTTAATGGAAGTCAGCTATTTAGTTAATTAGACGCAGGGTTTGTCATGGAGGTCAAAGACGCATCGTATCTTATCTTCCTGATCGTGCTGCTGCCCATCATACCGGCCTTCATCCTCTTCAAGTTCTTGCCCGAATCCTCGAAGGCCGAAGCGACGGGGCCGTACCAGAAGCTCAAGATCAAGCTCGGTGGTGCTTTTGCAGGCTACTTCATCCTGACGTTGCTGCTCAGCGGCCTGCTCTCGCGGTATTTTCTGGTTGTGCCGGAGTCGGACTACGAATTCTGGACGGTGGAAGGACATGTTGACTTGGATGCGATAGAACTCAAACCCGAAATGTTCATTATTAAGCCTCCCAGGGCCGTATCTGACGGCAACACGTTTTTCATCCGGAGCGTACCCATTGACCGCACGCAGCCGGAAGTTCCGCCCGTCATCACCCTCCAGTTTCCCGACGCTATCCCCCTTCATATCTGGCTGAAGGAAGAGTCGGAGCATAAGCAAACCTATACCGTCCGGCGAGACGAGAAAAGGAGGACCTTCGTCGTCTCAGTGGACAGTCTCAGTATTGTCGAAAGTATTATCGAGGGAGACTATCCCGAGGACGATGGTGTGGAGGCTGTTCCCCTACCGCTAGGCGTAGAAGTGGTGGCCCCCGACTCGCTGGAGGATTCCGGCACGTCGTCGTAGCGACGATCCCGCACCGCTACCCAGACCAGAAAGAGCATGCAAACGATTCGTGTTTATGTTTTGCTCGCGCTGCTTGCCGGGATGCTGACGGGCGTTGAGACGGCCGCCGCCCAGACCGTCCGAGGCAAGCTCTACCAGGAAGGCCCCGATGGCGTGCGCCGCCCCGCCGCGTTCGTGAACGTGGTCCTCAAAACCAACGACCTGAAGCCGGCCTCGTACCCGGTCGCGACCGGGGTGGACGGTATGTACTACTTCCGCAACATCATGCCGGGAACGTATATCCTGGAAATACAGCGAGGAGGTACGAAACCGCTGCTCCGCTATAGCATTCAGGTGCTTCCCAAAAAGGTGACGAATATCAAGCCCATCGTGCTGCCGGCTTCCGGCCCGGCCCCGCACGTCCCGTGAGGCCGTAGGGCCAGGGCGTGTCTGCAAAGGCGCTCATGAACCTGCCCTTCGACGCTGCCGCGAAGGCAGGAGGAAGGCAGAGGAAGCTATCGAAGGAGGGATCGTGCGCTCCTCAAAAAAGTCTTCAAGCCGCCCGCTGAAAGCTGCCCGCTGAAAGCTGCCCGCTGAAAGCTGCCCGCTGTAAGCTGACGGCTGAAAGCTGACGGCTCACTACGCCAGCACTTCGCGCGCGGCGTGCACGATGTCTTCGTCCTGCGGCAGCACCACTTTTTCGAGCGGGTCGGCGAAGGGGATGTAGGTGAAGGCGCCGGCCAGGCGACGCACCGGCGCGTCGAGGTGCTCGAAGGCCTGGTCGGCGATCTGCGCGGCG
>JBFGTT010000246.1:0-5863 GCA_041565995.1 Rhodothermales bacterium | reverse complement strand
GCGGTGTTGCGGGGGCCTCATGCGGCTACAGCCTCAGCGGACCGGGGCAAGATACGGGTCTTGGTCTCCGGCCCTCTGCTAGATACAATGCAGCACCACCACTCACTGCCATCTCGAATCGAAACCTTCTACGAAGATTGAAGCCCGAATCAGACGAAGAGTACACGTTATACCCTTTCAAGAAAAAACTTTGGATGGATCCGAAAACTCAATCTTCTTTTCAGAATATAACTCTTAAACCAGATGAGCTTTCTTGAAATCAGACGACGATGAAAGACCAAGACCTCCTTAAACGGATCGTGCTTGACTCAGAGACGATGGTCGGTAAACCCGTCATCCGAGGCACTCGTCTTACCGTCGAGTACATCCTGGGCCTTCTGGCCCACGGGGCCTCCGAGCGCGAGATTCTCGATGAATACCACGGCCTAAGCAAAGAAGATATTCAAGCCTGTCTGCTATTTGCCAGCGAGGCGTTATCGCAGTCGAGCTTTATGCCGCTGGTGGCCGAATGAGATTTCTCGTCGATGAGTGCAATCGCTTGGCGGGTCAGTTTGTTGTGGTGACCGAGCAGCAGATTCGGTTTGCTGGTCCGTAGAGACAGAGAAGCCGGGGCAGGCCGGGTATAACCAATCGTTCCAGGCGACAGCAGGCGTACGGGTTTGCACTTGCCTGAGTGCCTGCGTCTCCGTAGCTTTACGAAAGGTCGCGCGGCCCACGGCGGCTGTTATATCCGTTCTGGGAAATGCTTGTGCAAAAGCCGTGTCATCCCGACGACTGCAGGGAGGAGGGATCCCCAGCGATTCCATGTAAGCCTGGTTTTACCGACGGGGATCCCTCACGTTCGTTCGGGATGACACGCGGGCAAGCTTGCACAGCTTTTTCAGAGCGTTGATATAAGACTGTTTAACTTTCAGGTTTGAAGGCGAGCGAGATGACACGAGGCGAAGCCGACTGACGAAGTAAATCGTCGATGGATGCTGTTCCGATTTTGAGGTTCGTAGCCCGGCTACGGGCCGAGAAAGCGGGGCAGCAGACACGGCGAGATCGCGCGCGCAGCCCCCCAATGCGATTTTTATACAGCCTCTAAAGCAACAGGCCGCCCCGAAGCCTGTCCTCACGGGACCTGGCAGACACATCCCGGATCATGATCGTCCACACGTCCTCACTTCGCCAGGTGCGCCAGGACCCTGCGGCCCACCTGCGTGCCCTTCCAGAAAAGCCCGGCGTAGAGCGGGTTCTCGCCGTACTGCCGGGGCAGGTGGGCGGCGACGAGCATCCGGCGAAGCTGGCCTTCGGGCATGCGCTCGACCTCGGCGGGGCCGGCGCCCTCGCCCAGCGGCACGCGCGCCAGCACGGCCTGGTCGAGTTGCTCGATCAGCCAGACGCCGCTCGGATCGAACGAGAAGGCCGGCGCGGTGCCGAGCACGCGGGCGGCCAGGTGCTCGGCGGCGGCGTCGGCTTGCAGCAGCGCCAGCACCGCCTGCTTGACGGGGAAGTCGGAGGCGTCGCCGACGGCGTAGACGTCCGGGTGGCCCGTCACCTGGCGCGAGGCCGCCTCGGTGCGCACGAAGCCCTGCGCATCGACGGGTAGCGGGCGCCACGAGGCCGCCGCCGTGTAGGTCGGCGCGGCGATCAGCAGGTCGAAGGGCACGCGCCCGCCGTCCGGGTCGATCAAGACGCCGTCTTCCACGCGATCGACGCGCTGCCCGGTGCGGCTCTCGATGTGCCGCCGTTCGAGTTCTTCGGCCAGCATCGCGTGGATGGCCGGTCCGAGGACTTCGACGTGGGCGCGCTCCGGCGTCAGCAGCAGCAACTCGACGCCGTGCCGCGCCTGCTGCTCGTGCAGCCACGCCGCGAGCATGAAAGCCAGTTCGTAGAGCGGCCCGGCCCACTGGCAGCCGGGCGGCACCAGCAGCACGACGCGCCGCCGTTGCCCACCCTCGACGGCGCGCACGAGCGCCGCGAAGGCTCCCTGCAACCGCTCCATGTCCGCCTGCCGCCAGACGGTGTAGGCGTGCGCGTGCAGGCCGGGCAGCGCTTCGGGGCCGGGCGCCGCGCCGGTGGCGAGGACGAGGAAGTCGTACCGGAGCGCGCCTCCATCCACCGAAATAGCTTTTTCGGTTGGATGAGCGGCGTCCACGCGGCCCCGCCGGAAGACGATGCCGTTGGCCCGCGCGATGCCGGCCAGGTCCATCTGCACCTGCTCCGGCGCCAGGCCGAAGGGCACGTAGGTCAGGAAGGGCCGGAAGAGAAACTGCGCGCCGTCGGAGACGAGGACGACCTCGGCGCGGTCTTCGAGGCGCCGCCGCGCGTAGAGCGCCGCCTCCAGCCCTCCGAAGCCGCCGCCGACGACCACGATGCGTACCTGCTCCTGCGTTTCCATCATCGATCCGATTTAATGTGCCTGACAAACCCTGCTTTGCCGGGCGAGAGCGCGCGAGCGTCCGCGCAGCCGCTCACAGCCCGAATGAGGGTTTGTTAGGCGCTCTTAAGCATCACCAGCAGCATCTTGAAATCCGTCGCGGCCTGCACGGCGTGGGGCACGCCGGCGGGCAGGTGGATCGTCTGGCCCGCGCCCATCCGGTACGTCGCGCCGCCGACGGTGACATCGGCTTCGCCCTCGACGAGGACGACGAGCGCCTCGTGCGGTGTGGTGTGTTCGCTCAGGCCCTCGCCGGCGCCGAAGGCAAAGAGCGTGACGCTGCCGCCCCGCGTCTTCAACAGCATGCGGCTCACCACGGCGCCCGCCTGCACCGCGACGAGGTCTGCCAGCCGGCTCACGGCCACGGCGTTCCGGGTTTTTGCATCCATGGGTGTTGCGTGTCGTTTGCACGGCAAGGTCGCCGAAGCGACCCCTACAAACCGTGAAAGGCTTGTAGTCGCCGCTTTAGCGGCGTGCCTGCCCTGAAGGCGAGCGGCCTGCGTGCGTCAGAAGTCTTTCTTGCGGAAGCGCCGCATGCCCAGCAGCAGCGGCACGGCCAGCCAGAGGCCGAGCGCCGCCGTCGAGAGGCCCATCCCCAGCAGGCTCCCGAAGAACTTTTCGAAGACCGCGCCGGTGTAGCCCATCAGCGCCGAGGCGTCGAAGGTCAGCAGAAGCAGCACGCGGGCCAGGTCGATGGGGTTGAGCAGCATCAGCGCGATCATCGGCTGCTCCAGCGGATAGTCGGCGAAGGCGTTGACGATCAGCAGCACCAACCCGTCGTAGATCACCGAAAAGAACAGCCACAGCAGGATGACCACGGCCAGGCCGCGCACCTTGTCCTCGAAGCGTACGGCGATCAGGAAGGCCAGCGCGACGAACACGCAGGTCAGCAGCACACCCGAGAACCCCAGCGTCGCCAGCGTGACGTAGTGCGAGGCGGCCTCGACGCCGTGCAGCGCGAACGGCACGCCCACGCCCGCCACAAAGCCGGCAGCCAGCGGCACGGCCAACCCCGCGTACAACCCTCGAAACAGCGATTTCCGATCCACCGGCTGCGTCAGCAACAGCTCGGTGAATTCCCGCGCGTTGTAGAGGTACATCGTGCCGAAGACGATGCTCACGAGCGGGATGATCAGCAGCACCACGTTCGAGAGGCTCAGGAGCGCCCGCGCGCTGCCGCCGCCGAAGCGGAAGAGCGCGTCGGTGACGACCAGGAAGAACAGCGCGTAGACCAGGATCCACTTGCCCCGGATCACGTCGCTGAGTTCGTACTTGATGATTTTGGCGGTGGTGCTCATGCGGCTACCCTCGGCTCGTCGTCCGTGACGGCGCGCATCATCTGGGCGACGGCGCGTTCGAGGCGGGCCTGCCCCGTGTCCATCTTCAAGGTGCTCACGGCGCCGGCGAAGCGCACGCGCCCGTCGAGCAGGAAGGCGAGGTCGTCGGAGAGTTCTTCGATCTCGCTCATGATGTGCGAGGTCAGGATGAACGTCCTTCCGGCGTCGCGCTCCCGGAGGATCTTGTCTTTGAGCAGGCTGCTGGCGACGGGGTCGAGGCCGGCGGTCGGCTCGTCGAGGATGAGCACGTCGGGGCGGAAGAGGAAGGCCACGACGGCGCTGATCTTCTGCCGCGTGCCGCCCGAAAGCGTGCGCAGCGGCTTGTCGAGTTCGTGCTCCAGTTCGAAAGCGGCCAACAGGTCCTCGTCGACGCCGGCGGGGTTGCCGCGCAGGTCTTTGAGCATCGCCAGGACTTCGCGCGCGGTGAGGTTCTCCGGGAAGCGGGCCTGCTGCGGCATGTAGCCGATGCGGGCGCGGTACTGCCAGGCGCCGTTGAGCCGCTCGCCGTCGAAGACGACGCGGCCGGCGTCGGGCCGGGTCAGGCCCAGGATGGCCTTGATCAGCGTCGTCTTGCCCGACGCGTTCGGCCCGACGACCGCCGTGACCTTGCCCCGTTCGACGCGCAGGTCGATGCCCTTGAGCACGCGCAGCCTGCCGAAGCGCTTCTCTATGCCCGCGATCTCGATCATCGTTGGTTCGTCGTCCGTGGTCGCTCGTCCGTCATCGCGATCCGCCGCATGACGGGTTTGGCGTCCACGAGGGTTTCCGGGGTCAGCGAGGGGATCACGCGCTCGGCGGCGTCGAGCAGGTCGATGAAGAGGCTGCGCAAGAGCAACAGCGACGGCTCGTTGCGCTCGACGATGAGCGAGAAGAGCCGCACCGGGCGGAAGGGCACGTCGCCGTAGCCGTCGCGGTCGAGGTCGTAGCCCCGGTAGTGATCCCAGAAATTTTCGGAGAAGGTGCTGTAGCTGCGGCGGCTGTTGGTGGCCACGTCGAAGGCGTTGCCGACGAAGTTGTTGCGCGTGAAGCGGTTGTCCTCGGCGTCGGCCATGATCTTGACGGCCCACCCGTTCTCCAAAAAATCGTTGCGGGCGACGGCGACGCGGTTGGCGCCCTCGGCGTAGAGGCCGACGGTGTTGCGCACGAACGTGTTGCCCTCGATGCGGCTGTCGGTGATGTCTTTGAGCAGCAGGCCGTAGGCGGCGCTGCCCCAGTTGTGTTCGAAGCGGTTGCCCGTCATCTCGACGTGCTTCGTGTACATCACCGCCACGCCGGCGCCGTTGGCGCGGAAGGTGTTGTCGCGGTAGGCGCACCGGTCCGAAAACATGAAATGCAGCCCGTAGCGCAGGTTGCCCTCGCTGCGGTTGCCGAGGACGCGGCTGTCCTCGACGAACTCGAAGTAGATGCCGTCGCGGTGGCCGCGCACGGTGTTGCCCTCGACGGTGACGTCCTTGCAGTACCACAGGTGGATGCCGTTGCCGGACTGGCTCTCCGACGCCTTCGCGCCGACGATCTGGTTGCCCGCCACGCGGCAGTGCGCGACTTTGGCGAGGTAGACGGCAAAAAACGTGTCCTCGAAGCGGTTGCCCTCGACGACGCAGTGCTGCGCCGCCTCCACCTTGACGGCGGCGCGGTCCTCGACGAAGCTGGTGCCGACGTTGCGGAAGACGAGGCCGCGGAGCGTCACGTGGTCGGCGGTGACGGTCATGATCTGGTGCGCGCCCTGCCCGTCGAGTACCGCCTCACCCTCGCCGACGATCTCGACCGGCTTGTCCACCACGATGGTCGGCTCGCGGTAGACGCCCGCGCGCACGACGATGCGGTCCCCCGGCTGCGCCCGCCGCAGCGCCTCGCCCACCGTGGCGACCGCCCCGCCCGGCGTCACGACGATCTCCTGCGCGGCGGCAGCCGTGGCCGGCAGCGCCAGCAGCAGCAGGATCCAGAGGCGCGGTATGGCGGCGAGGAGGGGCATGGCAACGTTTCCGGGGTGGAGGGCCGAAGTCAGCGCGGCGACGCATGGCCGGCGGGATGCATCGAGTCGGGGGCGTTGGCCTGCACGAGGTCGAGCACCTGCGGCCAGTCGAGGATCTCGCCGTAGAAGGCG
>JBFGTT010000245.1:0-5898 GCA_041565995.1 Rhodothermales bacterium | reverse complement strand
GGGAGGGAGAGGGGGCGAGAGGGAGAGAGGACGAGGGGGCGAGGAGGGTGTGGGGCTGGTGATTCTTGCGGATTGGCCGGTTGAGAAAAGATGGACGCCAACAACGAACAGCGCTTTTCGTCCAGGCTGGGGCTGCTCCTGAGCGTGCTCGGCATCGCCGTGGGCACCGGCAACATCTGGCGCTTTCCGCGCATCGCGGCGCAGAACGGCGGCGACGAGGGCGCCGGGGCCTTCCTCATCGCCTGGGTCATCTTCCTCTTCCTCTGGAGCATTCCGCTCATCGTCGCCGAGTACGCGCTCGGGCGCAAGGGACGCCTGGGCGTCGTCGGGACGTTCGCCCGCGTGGCCGGCAAGAAGTTTGCCTGGATGGGCGCCTTCGTGGCCTTCGTCGCCACGGCCATCATGTTTTACTACTCGGTGGTGGCCGGCTGGTGCGTCTTCTATTTCCTGGAGATGCTGCGCAACCCGCTGCCGCTGACCACCACCGCCGCCGAGGGCGTCTGGAACAGCTTCCAGGGCGGCGGCTTCCCCATCGTCTTCCACGCCGCCGCGATGGGCTTCGGGGCGCTGGCCGTCTGGAAGGGCGTCTCCTCGATTGAGCGCGTCAACAAGGTGCTCATCCCGATCTTATTTCTGATCGTGGTCGTCTCGCTCCTGCGGGCGGTGACGCTCGACGGCGCGGGGGCGGGCCTGACGTTCCTCTTCACGCCGCAATGGGACCTGCTGCTGCGCCCGAAGGTGTGGCTGGAGGCGCTGACGCAGAACGCCTGGGACACCGGCGCCGGCTGGGGACTCATCCTGACCTACGGCGCCTACATGCATCGCAGGCACGGCGTCGTCAAGAACGCCTTTATCACCGGCGTGGGCAACAACACGGTCTCGATCATGGCGGCCGTCATCATCTTCGGGACGGTCTTCGCCACGCTGGGCGCCGAGATGTCGCAGGCCGAGGTGTTGCAGGTGATGAAGGAGAGCGGCCCGGCCTCGACGGGCCTGACGTTCATCTGGATGCCGCAACTCTTCGCCCGGATGCCACTGGGGGGCCTCTTTGCGATTTTGTTCTTCCTGGGCCTCTCGTTTGCCGCCTTCAGCTCGCTCATCTCGATGATCGAACTGGCCACGCGCGTCTTCGTCGACGGCGGGCTGCCCCGGCGCAAGGCCATCGCGGCGGTCTGCGGCGTGGGCTTCCTGCTGGGGATCCCCTCGGCGCTCAACCTGACGGTGCTGGGCAACCAGGACTTCGTCTGGGGCGTGGCGTTGATGATTTCGGGCGCCTTCGTAGCCTTCGCCGTCATCCGCTACGGCACGCGCCGCTTCCGCCACGACTGCGTCGACGGCTCGCCGGGCGACTGGAGCGCCGGGCGGACGTGGGATGTGCTCATCGGCTACCTGGTGCCGGCGCTGGCCGTGGTGCTGCTGGTCTGGTGGCTGGGCCAGGCCACCACGAGCGGTTTCACCGAGGCGTGGTACGATCCCTTCGAGCCCTACAGCGCCATGACGTGCCTGGTGCAGTGGACGGCGGCGCTGCTGCTGTTCCTGGGCCTAAACCGCTGGATGGCCGCCCGCTCGCTCCGCACGTTGCCCCGGCCCGACGAGGACTGAGGCTTGGGGATTGCGGAATTTGGATTGCGGAATGCGGATTGCGGGCCGGGGATTGTAGATTCGTCCACACGTCCACACGTCCACACGTCCACACGTCCACACGTCCACACATCCACACGTCCACACCTTCACACGGTCCTTAAGTTTTGGAGATTGAAACCGATAAACGGCATGTCGGGCGTGTGCTTACGGCGGCGTGTAGGCCGCGACGGGGCAGGCACCACAGGAGCTCCCTACCATCCTGCATTGATTCTTATGAAGCTCAGGGTTGCCCACAGCTTGGACCTGGTGGCCGGTCTGCTCGTGCTCTGGATGCTGGCGGCGGTCCTGCCGGCACCGCACGGTTGGGCGTACGGTCCGCCGACCTCCGTCGAAGCGGCCGAAGCGCGCCCTGCAGGTCCTTTCATGCTGGCGGCCCTGGCGCCCTCTCCAAACGATCCGTCGGACGCCGACCCTGCCGAAGAGGCGCTCGACGCCCTGCCCGACACCCATCTCCAGGAAGCCTCGACGCCTGCGTGGGCCGTAGCGCTGCTCGTCGGGGCGGTGCTCGTCAGCCTGCTGGGCCTTTTCTGGGCGCGGCGCGTGCTCATTCAGGCCCAGCGCGCCCGCAGCCTCTTCCGCCAGAACCCCGAACCCGTCGTCCTGACAGACTTCCGCTGGAAGATCGTCGAGGCCAACCAGGCCGCCTGCGACCTCTTCGGCTACACGCCCGACAAGATCACCCTGCTGGCGCTCAACGGCCTGCTCGAGACGAAGACGGAGCTCGACCCGGCCACCATCAAGGAGACCCTGGAGGCGGGCGAGGCGCTCTCGTTCGAGGCCACCGTCGAGCACGAGGACAGCGAGCCGTCGGACCTGGCGGCCACCACGCGCCGGGTCAGCTTCGGCGGCCATCCCTATTTGCTGACGGCTCTGCACGAGATCACCCGGCACAAGCACGAACAGCGGCTCTTCAAGGCCTATCACAAGCGCCTGGTGGAAGACCTGCCCATCGAGGTCATCGTCGTGGCGCCGCAGGGGCAATATCTCTACGCCAACCCCAAGGCTATCCCCAACGAGCAGCTCCGTGAGTTCCTCATGGGCGAGACGGACGTCGAGTATTGCCAGGAGATGGGGTACCACCCGGAGGTGGCGCTGTTGCGGCGCTCGCACCGGCGGCGCGTGCTCAGCAGCCGAACCACGGTGACCTTCGAAGAGACGCTGCCGGCCAAAGACGGCTCCTACCGCACTTTCACTCGCATCATGACCCCCGTGCTCGACAAGGCGGGCAACGTCTCGGCGATGGTCATCTACGGCGTCGAGACCACGGAACTGAAGAATTACCAGGACCAGATGTCTGCCGTCCGCGCCGAAGCCGACCGCCTGGCCGAGCTAAAAGAGGCGTTCCTGGCCAACATCAGCCACGAGTTCCGCACGCCGCTGACGGGCATCCTGGGTTTTGCGCAGCTACTTCAGGAGGACGTAGGCCCCGAAGAGCGCGAGTTCGTCGATATCATCTTGCGCAACGGCCGCCGCCTGATGGCGACGCTCAACTCGATGGTGGACCTCTCGAAGCTGCACTCGAACTACCTGGAGATGAACCCGACGGTGTTCAACCTGGTCGAGGAGGTCAAGCAGGTGGCGCAGTCGGTCTCGGGGCTGGCGCAGGACAAAAACCTCTACCTGCGCATGCGCGCCACGCGGCCCGAAATCCTGGTCCGCCTCGACCGCACCAGCCTCTACCGGGTGCTGGAGAACCTCATCGGCAACGCCATCAAGTTCACGCACACCGGCGGCGTCATCATCGAAGTGCACGGCGACGCCGAGCACGTCTACGTGCGCGTGATGGACAGCGGCATCGGCATCCGCAACGAGTTCCTGCCCTTTCTCTTCGAAGAGTTCAACCAGGAGAGCAGCGGGCTTTCGCGCGATTACGAGGGCACCGGCATCGGCCTCTCGGTCGTCAAGCGCCTCATCGACCTGATGGACGGCGCCATCTCGGTCGATAGCGAAAAGGGCGAGGGGAGCATGTTCACGATCACCTTCCCGTCGGCCTTCCCGCAGGCGCGCGGCGGCGAGCCGGCCCGCTCCCGCGTGCTCGTGGCCGACGAGAACGAGGAGGTCCACACGCTCATCCAGTACGTGCTGGCGCCCTACTTCGACGTCGAGTACGCGCGGGACTTCGCCACGGCGGTGCGCGCAGCCAAGGAGAAAGATTACGACGTGGTGCTGCTCGACGCCGAGTTCGGCAATGCGGCCTCGGCGGCCGAGGCGCTGGCGCCCATCCGCGAGTTGAAAGGCTACGACAAGGTGCCCGTCGTGGCGCTCGACCCGCACCCGGTGCACGGCGGCGAGGTGCACTTCCTGACCGCCGGCTACGATTACTACCTGCACAAGCCGCTCGACAAGCAACTCCTGCTCGATTCAATGGGCCTGGTGCTCGCCAAGAACACCAAGAAGCGCCGCGCCCACGCGTAATATCCAATTCGCTTGCGCGAATTGGGTATGAAGGTATGGACGTATGGATTCTTAAAGGGCGCGCTGTTGGATGAAGCAGCGTCCACTCCCCGGATTCTCGGATCAAGTCCCTCGGATCGAGTTCTGGGCAGGTTGAGTCCGGGTCAGGCCTGGCAGGCTCTCCTTTCGTCCACCCGTCCATTCGCCCACCCGTCCTTTCGTCCACCCGTCCTTTCGTCCATACGTCCATACCGTATCTTGTGCCCACGCGGGCTGCCGGGGTCGGCGCCCTCTCCATCCTGAACTGCCTGAGATATGCGCTATTGCTACGCCGTGTGGGCGGCGCTGCTGCTGCTGTCCGGAGCGGCACGCGCGCAGGAGATCGACTTTGCCTTCCTGGAGACGCGGGCCGAGGCCACCGGCTTCGAGGAGACCACGCGCTACGAAGAGGTCGCGGCGTTCACCGACATCGTGGCGGCGGCGGGCGATCGGCTCTTCAAGACGCACTTCGGATACAGCAGCGAAGGGCGGGCACTGCCGCTGGTCGTCTTCGGCGACGTGGCGGGTGCCGACCCGAGCTCGGTGCGTGCTGCGGGCAAGACGCGCGTCTACGTGCAGGCCAACATCCACGCCGGCGAGGTGTGCGGCAAAGAGGCTCTGCTGATGCTGCTGCGGGCGCTGGCCGCCGGGCAACACGCACACTGGGCCGACTCGCTGGTGGTGCTCGTGGCGCCGATCTACAACGCCGACGGTAACGAGCGCGTCGGGCTGGGCAACCGGCCCCGGCAGAACGGCCCTGTCGGCGGAATGGGGCAGCGCGCCAACGCGCAGGGCTACGACCTCAACCGCGACCACATGAAGCTCGACGCGCCCGAGACGCGGTCGCTCGTGCGCCTGCTCAACGCCTACGATCCGCACGTCGTCGTCGACCTGCACACCACCAACGGCACCGCCCACGCCTATCACCTGACCTACGCGCCGCCGCTGCATCCGAACACGCCTCCGGCCATCGACGCCTTTCTGCGCGGCCACTGGCTGCCCGCCGTCACCCGCCGGATCCGGCAGGTGTACGGCTGGGAGACGTACTACTACGGCAACCTGCCGTGGGGGCGCTCGGACGTGGAGCGGGCCTGGTACACCTTCGACCATCGCCCGCGCTTCAACAACAACTACGCGGGCCTGCGCGGGCGCTTCGCCCTGCTAAGCGAAGCCTACGCTTACGCATCGTTCGAAGAGCGCATACTGGCCACGTTCTACTTCGTCGAGGAGGTGCTGGCGTTTGCCTACGCCCACGCGGGGCAGATCCGGGCCATCACGCGGCGGGCCGATGCGCAGCGGACGGCGGGCCGGACGCTGGCGTTGCAGGCCCGCCCGAAGCGGTCCGCCGCGCCGGTCGAGATCCTGCTGGGCGAGGTGGAGGAGGGGCGGCATCCCTTCACGGGCGAGGTCGTCCTGCGACGCCGCGCGGTGCGCCGGGCCGAGCCGATGCACGAATACGGCAGCTTCGAGGCCACCGAGACCGAGACGGCCCCGCACGCCTACCTCGTCCCCGACACCCTCGGCATGGTGCTCGACCGGCTCGACGCGCACGGCCTGCGCTACCGCCGCCTCCGGGCCGACACGACCGTGCAGGCCGAGCGCTTCCGGATCGACTCGACGCAGGTGGCCGCCCGCGTCTACCAGGGGCACCGTGCGCAGACCGTCTTCGGCGCCTACGAACGCGCACAGCTTACGCTGCCCGCGGGTACGCTGCTGGTACCCGCCGATCAGCCGTTGGGACGGCTGGCCTTTGCCCTGCTCGAACCGCGCTCCGACGACGGCCTGCTCGCCTGGGGCCTGATCGAGGTGCCGGCTACGGGC
>JBFGTT010000244.1:0-5899 GCA_041565995.1 Rhodothermales bacterium | reverse complement strand
TTTCATGGCAGCGGCGGCGGTTATATGTGCACACAGGGTTGGAGGCGAAGATACGGCAGGGTGAAATTATTTTCACTCATTTCTTTTACATGGTGAACATTTCTTCACTCTCCTCCCTCCATGCCCCTTTTCTCGACCGGGCGAGGTATGTACACATGTTTTGAACCATTATTATCTGACGAGAAAATGCGCGATTTCTGCTTAATCTGCTTGACATTCCCCCGAAATACACTACTTTAGGAAGTCGGTGGGGAAAAGTGGGGAGAAATCCCATATCTTCCCGCACAACACAAACGATGGGGGGCGTGCCCCCTGGATCCATGGCAGGCTTCAAGGGGCAGGCTGCATATTCCGTAGACAGCAAGGGCCGGGTTGCCATCCCGGCCAAGATGCGCAATGCCCTCAACCCGGAAGCCAAGAACACCTTCACCGTCACGCGCGGCTTCGAAAAATGCGTCTTCCTCTACCCGCTCGACCGCTGGTCGCAGATGGAACGGGAGATCGGCGCGCTGAGCACCTACGACCGCGAGGCCCGCGCCTTCACCCGCCGCATCATGATGTGGGCCGACGAGGTGACGCTCGACGGGCAGGGACGCATCACGCTGCCAAAGCCGCTCACCGACTTCGCCGGCATCACCGACAAGGCACTCATCCTGGGCGCCTTCGACCGCCTGGAGATCTGGGACCCGGCCACCTTCGAACAATACCTCAACGAACAACCGACCGACTACGAGACGCTCGCCGAACGGGTGATGGGTGTGTGAGGCGATGGAAGAGCGTCGGGACGATGCAGCGCAGGGTGGACCGGGCGACCCGATGCGGTACGCCACGGCCTATCACGCGCCTGTTCTTTGCAACGCTGTAGTGGAAGCGCTGGTGACCGACCGCGCGGGCCTCTACGTCGACGCCACGCTCGGCGGCGGCGGCCACAGCGCCGCCCTGCTCGAGGCACTGGCGCCGACGGGCCGCCTCGTCGGCATCGACCAGGACGACGAAGCCCTGGCCGCCGCCGAAGAACGCCTGGCCGAAGACCTCGCACGCGGGCGCTTGCGCCTCCTGCACGGCAACTTCGGCGACCTCGAACGGCTGCTGGCCGGCATCGGCGTGACCGAGATCGACGGGCTGCTGCTCGACCTCGGCGTCTCCTCGCACCAACTCGACACCGCCGGGCGGGGCTTCGCCTTCCAGGCCGAAGGCGCCCTCGACATGCGGATGGACGCGCGCGGCGGCGTGACGGCGCACGAGGTGGTCAATCGCTGGGGCGAGGCGGAGTTGCGGCAGGTGCTGCGGGCCTTCGGCGAGGAACCCCGAGCGCGCAGGATCGCCCGCGCCATCGTCGAGGCCCGGCCCCTCGGCACCACGCGCGTGCTGGCCGACGTCGTCCGGCGCGCGGTGCCTACGCGCGAGGAGGTCAAGACGCTCGCGCGTGTCTTCCAGGCCCTCCGCATCGCGGTCAACGCGGAGCTGGAGCGGCTCGAAGCGGTGCTGGCGGCGGCGGTCCGGCTGCTCAAGCCGGGCAGGCGCATCGCCGTCATCAGCTATCACTCGCTGGAGGATCGCCGCGTCAAGCGCTTCCTTCGCTACGGCAACCTGCAAGGCGAGCCGGTGCGCGACGCCTACGGCAACCTGCTCACGCCCTGGCGCGAGGTCACGCGCAAGCCGCTGAGGGCTTCCGCCGCCGAGGTGGCCGCCAACCCGCGCGCCCGCAGCGCCCGCCTCCGCGTCGCAGAGCGAAAAAACTGACGGCGCCGCCGGCCAACGCCCGGCTGCACGCCTCGACGTACTTGACCTTCGAAAAACACCATGCCGAAATCTCGCGCGAAACAGGCGCGCCGGCCTGCAACCCGCAAGGCAGGCGCCCGGCCTACTCGCCCTGCCAGGAGTGGCAAGCCGGCCAACAACGCGGCGCGGCGGAAGAAGCGCACGGCGCAGCGCCAGCAGCGCACGGCGGCCATGCCGGGCTGGCGCGACCTGGCCACGAGCAACGAGCGCGTGCAGCCTCGTCCTCGCCCCGCAGCGCTGATCGACAAGGTACCGACGGTGCGCTTCGCACTGCTGCTGCTACTGCTGGCCGCCGGCATCACGCTCTACGTGGGCCACGTGCAGGCGACGCAGGACGCGCTGGCCCAAGTGCAGCAGGCGCGCCGCGAAAACCTGCGCCTGCACCTGAAACTCAACCGGCTCAAGGGCGACTTCGACCGGGCCACCGGCCCCGCCGTCATCTACGAGCGCGCCCGCGCGCTGGGGCTGGAGGAAGGCATCGCCTACGGCCCGACGATCCGAGAAACCGACCAACGGTGAGGCCAGAGGGCAAACCGGCCTCCGCTTTCGACAACGCGACGAACAGGCACCGCGCCGTGCGTCCAGCGACCACACAACGCTACCCTGGAAAAACTCGTGGGAACCAAGGATCAAATCCTGACGCGGATGTACGGGGTGCTGCTCCTGCTGAGCTTGCTGCCGCTGCTGGTGGTCGTGCAGGTGCTCTCGATCTCGCTGGGCGAGGGGACGGCGTTGCGCGAGCAGGGCCGCAAGCAGGCCAGCTCGTACGTCGAGTTGCCCGCCAAGCGCGGCGCCGTGCTCGACCGGGCCGGACGCACGCTGGCCGTCAACACCGCCCGCTACGACCTGGCCCTCGACCCGACCGTTGAGGGTTTCAGCAAGGTTCAGACTTCGTTCTTTGAAAAACTGTCAAAGCTTACCGGGCACTCCTCGTGGGGGCTTCGCCAGAAAGTACGCCGACGTGCGAGCAAGCAGTACGTGCTGTTGGTACCTGGGTTGAGTGAGGCGCAAAAGGAAGTGGTGGAGTCGTGGGACGTGCCCGGTATCCTACTGGATGCGCGGTTTGCGCGTCGCTACAACTACGACGCCACGGCGGCCCACGTCCTCGGCTACGTCGATGCCGACGGGCAGGGGCTGGCCGGCCTCGAGTTGCAGTACGACGCCTTCCTGCGCGGCGTGCCGGGGCGACGCCCGGTGCAACGCGACCGGCGCGGCGTGCTCAAGGTCGTCGTCGGTGGCGCCGTCGTCGAGCCGAAGCACGGCGAGACGCTGGTGCTGACCCTCGACCTGATCCGGCAGACGATTCTGGAGGAGGAACTGGCGCGCGGCGTCGAGGAGAGCGGCGCCACGTGGGGCACTGCGCTCGCCGTCGATCCGCACACGGGCGCCGTGCTGGCGCTGGCCAACGCGCCGACCTACGACGCCAACCGCCCCGCCGCCTTCTCGGAAGCCGCCCGCCGCAACCACGCCGTCACCGACCGCATGGAGCCTGGCTCCACGTTCAAGCTCGTCGGCGCCGTGGCCGCCCTCGAACACGGCATCACGACGCTGCAAGATCCCGTCGATACGGGCGCCGGGTGGGCCGTCTTCCACGGACGCACGATGCGCGACACGCACGCCAACGGCACCATCCCCTTCGCCGAGGTCCTCGTCAAGAGCAGCAACGTGGGCATGGCCAAGACGGCCGCGCGCATGCAGCCGGGCGACCTCTACCGCTACGCGCGCAACCTGGGCTTCGGGCAGCCGACCTGGGTGGATCTGCCCGGCGAGGTGCCCGGCACGCTCAAGCGGCCCTCCACCTGGAGCGCCACCACGCTGACCTCGATGAGCATCGGCTACGAGGTGGACGTGACGCCGCTGCAACTGCTGATGGCCTACGCCGCCCTCGCCAACGGCGGCCTGCTCGTGCAGCCCTACCTGGTGGCCGAACGCCGCGACCTGAGCGGGCGGACCCTCTGGCGCGCCGACGAAGACCCGGCTCGCCGCGACTCGGTGCGCCGCGCCTTCGACCGCAAGACGGCGCAGGCGCTGATCCCCGTCTTCGAGCGCGTCGTCATCGAGGGCACGGCCAAGAAGGCCCTGGTCGAGGGGCTGCCCATCGCCGGCAAGACGGGCACGGCCCGAAAGGTCGAAGGCGGCGCCTACGGCGGCGGCTACCGCGCCACCTTCGTCGGCTTCTTCCCCGCCGACGACCCGCAGGTGGCGCTGATCGTGGTGATGGACGAGCCAAAGGCCGGCATCTACGGCGGCTCCGTCGCCGCGCCGGTCTTTCAGCGCGTGGCGCAGCGATGGATCGGCACCTTCCCCCGTATTGCCGGGCGCATGGCACCCTCCGGCGCACTGCCCGAAGCGAAGGCGCTGCCGGTGCCCGACGTGACGGCACAGCCCGCCACGGTGGCGGCACAGCGGCTGCGCGCCGCCGGCTACCGCGTCGAGGCCGAGGCGCCGCCGCTGGCGCCCGTAGCCACGCAGACGCCCGAAGCCGGCGCGGCGCTCGCGCCGGGCGCCCCCGTGCGCCTGGCCCTGGCCGTGGCCGCCGAGGCGGAACGGACCATGCCGGACCTGAGCGGCCTGAGCGGGCGCAGCGCCACGTTCTGGCTCCAGGCGCGCGGCGTGCGCGTCCGGCTCGAAGGCAGCGGGCAGGTAGCGGGCCAGTGGCCCGAAGCCGGCGCCGCCCTGCCCAAAGAAGCCGTGCTGCGATGCAAATAGGGTAGGGCTCGTTGTCCGTCGTTCGGGGTTGAAAAACCCTGGCCGTATGCGGGCACAACGGACGACTGACCGCCGACATGATTGCTTTGAACACCTTGCGCGAGCGGCTCGAAAAGACGGGCCTGGTGATCTCGACGCAGGGCGGCTTTGACAGCAAGGTTTTGATCGATCATCTGGCTAACGACAGCCGGAGGGTCGGGCCGCGCGGCCTTTTCGTCGCCATTCGGGGCGAACAGACCGACGGCCACCTGTTCATTGACAAGGCTGTTTACAACGAAGCGATCGCCGTTGTGTGCGAGGTGATGCCGGCGGAAGCGTCTCGGCGCTTCCCCGGCATCGCCTTCGTGCACGTGCGGGATGCGCGCGCGGCCCTGGCCGAACTGGCCGCCGCCTTCTACGGCGATCCTTCCCACACGCTCAAGATGGTAGCCGTGACGGGCACCAACGGCAAGACGACGACGGCTTTCCTGACGCACCACCTCTTGACGGCGCTGGGCTGCAAGACGGGCCTGATCGGCACCATCGAATACCGCTTCGGCGGGCCGCCGGTGCCCGCCACCCACACCACGCCCGACGCCCTCGAACTCCAGCGGATGCTGCGGCAGATGGTCGAGGCCGGCTGCACGGCGTGCGCCATGGAAGCCTCCTCGCACGCGCTGGCGCAAAGCCGCCTCCGCGCCGCCCGCTTCGACGTCGGCATCTTCACCAACCTGACGCAGGATCACCTCGACTACCACCGGACGTTCGACGCCTACCTGGCCGCCAAGAAGCTCCTCTTCGACCACCTGCCTGCCGGCGCCACGGCGCTTTACAACGGCGACGACGAAGCTGGCGCGCGCCTGGTAACGGACACGGCGGCGCGGCGCGTTTCCTACGGGCAATCCCCTGCCGCCGACCTGCGCCTGGAGGTGCTCGAAAACCACCTGGAGGGCCTGCGCCTGCGCCTCGACGGCGGCGAACGCGCCTTCCGGCTGGTGGGCCTGTTCAACGCCTACAACCTGGCGGCGGCCTACGGCGCCGGGCGGGCGCTGGGCTACGGACACGCCGAAACGCTCGACGCGCTGGCCCAGGCGCCGCCCGTGCCCGGACGCTTCGAACAGTTTCGGTTCGAGGACGGCACGACCGTCATCGTCGATTACGCGCACACCCCCGACGCCCTCGAAAACGTCCTCAAAACGATCCGGGCCACCAAGCCGGCCCAGGCGGCGCTCTGGTGCGTCTTCGGCTGCGGCGGCGACCGTGACCGCGCCAAGCGCCCCCGCATGGGCGCCTTCGCCGAACGCCTCGCCGACCACGTCGTCGTCACCGCCGACAACGCGCGCACCGAACCGCTCGGGCAGATCATGCAGGACATCCGCGCGGGCATGCAGCACCCCGACGAGGCCCGCTGGATCGACGACCGGCGCGC
>JBFGTT010000243.1:0-5932 GCA_041565995.1 Rhodothermales bacterium | reverse complement strand
CCGGCTCGGCGCACGAACACTCCCGGAGCTTCTCGATGAAGAACGACTCGGCGCACGAACGCTCCCCGAACTCCGCGACGAAGACCGGCTCGGCGCACGAACGCTCCCGGAACTCCTGGACGAGGACCGACTCGGCGCACGATATCCGCTCGAACTGCGCGACGACGAACTCGGCGCGCGGTACGTGCCCGCGCTACGCGACGAGGAAGGCCGCGACGAACGATAGCCCTCGTAGCTCGGCGACGAAGACCGGCTCGGCGACCGGAAACGGCGCGCGTCGTTCGTAGCGGAACGAGCGCGGCTGCTGGAACCCTGGCTCGACGAACGGTACCCGCTCGAATTGCGCGATGAAGACCAGCCCGACGACCGCACGCTGCGTGACCCCTGCTGCGGGTAGGCGCGGTAGTCGCTGCGGTTGTTGCCGGACGACGAGCGGCTGCGCGCGTTGTTGTTCCCCGAACTGCGCGTCGTACTCCGGTTCCCCGACGAAGAGCGCGTCGTACTCCGGCTCCCGGAGGATCCGGACGAGGAACGGCCTACGCTGCGGCTACCCGAGGATCCGGACGAGGAACGCCCCACGCTGCGGCTACCCGAGGATCCGGACGAGGAACGGCCTACGCTGCGGCTACCCGAGGACCCGGACGAGGAACGCCCCACGCTACGGCTCCCGGAAGAACGCGGCGAGGAAGAGCGCCCCACGGTGCCGCGTGCGTTGCGATCCGAGGCACTGCCGCGCACCTGCGAGCCGCGCGTCCGGTCTCCGCTCTTGGCGCCGGCGTCGCCCATGGCGCCCCGGCCCGAGCGCACGATGGTCCGCGTGCGGTCCCGATCATCGACGCCGCCGCGTCCGAGGCTGCTGCGTCCGGTTCCGCCGCGTTCGAGGCCGCGCGTGCCTCCCCGGCCCACGCTGGCTACGCCGCCGCGCCCGATGGTGCTGCCGCGCGGTTGGAAATTGCGCGCCCTGACGATGCTGCCGGGGTATCCGTAGTAGCCGCCGTAGTATCCGCCGTAATAGCCCGGATAGCCGTAGTATCCGCCGTAGTAGCCCGGATAATAGCCGCCGTAATAGTGGCCGTAGTAAGGCCGGTACCACCAGTAATCAAAAAACGGCGAGTAGAACGGGTCGTAGTAGTAGGGATATCCGAAGCCGAAGCCGACGCTGATCGAGAACCCCGACCCATAGTGCCACGGATCGTAATACCAGGGATCGAAGAAGGAGCGGTGGCGGTAGTAGAACGGATCGTGGTAGAAGCGGGAGAAGTAGCGCGAATACCGATAGGGGCGATAACCGTAGCCATAGCCGTCGTCGTAGTAGCCGTCGTCGTAGTACTCGTCCTCATAATAGCGATTGACGACGAGGCTGTCGCCGTATTCGCCCTCGTACGCGTCCACGTCCACGTAGTCCGGCTCCCGGTCGTAGTAGTCCTCGGTGGCGGCGAGTTGCGTGTAGCAGCCCGTCAGGCTCACCAGCAGCAGCCCGGCCAGCAGCCAACTCGGCGCGAGCGCGGCGAAGCGCTTCATCGGAGCGGGGGTTCGAGCGGGTGGGTTCATGGCAGTAGCAACGAAAGGTGAGAGGCGCGGCGTATCGGGTTACGGTCTATCGAAGCTAACGCGAGCGACGTTCAAATGTTTGGCGCGTTGCCGGTCCAGGCGGCTGTCTGGAAATCAGCGGCGGCGGCAGGTATATTGCCGGTCGATGCACCAGCAGTCCGAGACGCGTCCTCCGGTCTATTTTCCAGGCCGCTGGGCAGGCTGCCGAAGTAACAGCCGGGCCGCGCCCCGGTGTGTGCATTCTGCTTGAAGAACCAGCAAATACCGGGCCGAGCGACGATTTCCCTTTCCCTGAAGCGTACAAGCGCTCCGGCTCCGTTTTCTTGTAGGCAAAACACATCACGCACTGTACACTATGGCTGACGCTATCACGCCGCGCGCTCAGGACTATTCGCAGTGGTACCTCGACACCGTCCGTGCCGCCAAACTGGCCGACTATTCGCCCGTGCGTGGGTGCATGGTCATCCGACCCAACGGCTACGCCCTCTGGGAAAACATGCGCGAGGGCCTCGACGCCATGTTCAAGGAGACGGGCCACGAAAACGCTTACTTCCCGATCTTCATCCCCGAATCATTCCTGGCCAAAGAGGCGCAGCACGTCGAGGGCTTCGCCAAGGAGTGCGCCGTCGTGACGCACTCGCGCCTGAAGGTCTCGGAAGAAGACGGACGCCTGATCCCCGATCCCGAATCCCGCCTCGAAGAGAACCTCATCGTCCGCCCCACCAGCGAGACCATCATCTGGGACACCTACCGGGGCTGGATCCAGTCCTGGCGGGACCTGCCCATCCTCATCAACCAGTGGGCCAACGTGGTCCGCTGGGAGATGCGCACGCGGCTGTTTCTGCGCACGATGGAGTTTCTCTGGCAGGAAGGCCACACGGCGCACGCCACCGAGCAGGAGGCCGTCGAAGAGACCCTCCGCATCCTCGACATCTACACCACCTTTGCCCAGGACTTCATGGCCATGCCGGTCATCCAGGGCGTCAAGACGGCGAGCGAGCGCTTCGCCGGCGCCGTCGAGACCTACTGCATCGAGGCGCTGATGCAGGACGGCAAGGCCCTGCAATCGGGCACCAGCCACTTCCTCGGGCAGAACTTCGCCCGGGCCTTCGACTGCACCTTCCAGAATCAGAACAACGAACTCGAATACGTCTGGGCCACCTCCTGGGGCGTCTCGACGCGCCTGATCGGGGCGCTCATCATGACGCACTCGGACGACCAGGGCCTCGTGCTGCCGCCGCGCCTGGCCCCCCGGCAGGCCGTCATCGTGCCCATCTACCGCACCGACGACGACCGCGCGCGCGTGCTGGAGGTCGCCGGGCGCATCGAACGCGAACTCAAAGACGCCGGCGTGCGCGTCCGGCTCGACGCCAGCGAGGCGCAGCGGCCCGGCTGGAAGTTCAACGAGTACGAGGTGCAGGGCGTACCCCTGCGCCTGGCCATCGGCCCGCGCGACGTGCAAAACGAGCAGGTCGAAGTGGCCCGGCGCGACACCCGCAGCAAGGAGGTCGTCCCGCAGGCCGGCCTGGCCGAGCGCGTGCGGCAGACGCTCGACGCCGTGCAGCAAAACCTCTTTGAACGCGCCCTCCGCTTCCGCGCCGAGCACACCACGCGCGTCGATACCTACGACGACTTCCAGGCGGTGCTCGACGAAAAAGGCGGCTTCGTGCTGGCCCACTGGGATGGCACCGACGATACGGAGGCGCGCATCAAGAGCGAGACGAAGGCCACCATCCGCTGCATCCCGCTGGATCAGGAGCCGGAAGACGGCGTCGATATGCTCACCGGCAAGCCCTCGAAAGGCCGCGTCGTCTTCGCCAGGGCGTATTGATGCGGGGAAGAGGGAAGGAGTTATGGGGAAAAGGGTTGTGGAAAATGTAAGTCCGGCTATTCCTGCGCCTGCCGCGCCCCCCGCTCCTCTTCGCCCGTCTCCCGTCCTCGACCGTCTGGCCCTGGCCGTAACGTACGTCGTCAGCCCGCTGACGCTGCCGCCGGTGCTCTTCGGCCTCGTGCTGGGCCACTTCCGCGCGCCGCCCGCCGAGGTCGGATGGACGATGCTCGGCGCGCTCGTCTTCTTCGGCCTGATCCCGCTGGGCTACGTCGCCCGGATGGTGCGAAGCCGGCGGGCTGCCTCCCTCGAAGTGCGCGACCGCGCCCGCCGCGTGCGTCCGTTCCTGGTGGGCCTCGCCTCGTCCGCCGCCGCCTTCGTACTCGTGCTGGTGACGCCGGGGACGGCGAAGGCGCTCGTGGCGGCGCTCGTGGGCTGCATCGTCGTCAACACGCTCGCGATGGCGCTCGTGACGCTGCGCCGGAAGATCTCGATCCACGCGGCCACGACGGCAGGCTTCGTCTCGATGCTGGCGTTCGTGGCGCTGACGGCCTGGGTCGTCCCCTCGCCTCCCGAACCGCTGTTGCTGCGCCCGGCGACGGTGCTGCCCCTGCTGCTGCTCGTCCCACTGGTGATGTGGGCGCGCGTCCGCACCGGGGCGCACACGCGGGGCGAGGTGTGGGCCGGCGCCCTCTTCGGCCTCGCCGCGCCCTACGCCGCGTTGTGGCTGCTGCTCAAGGTGGGCCTGTTCGACGCGCTGTAGCCCTCAGCGCGCCGATTGCGCCGCCGCGATGACGGCGCCGTAGCGGACCTGCTGGCGCGGCGTCAGGGGGATGCCGACGGCCCGGCGGACGGCGGCGGCTTCGGCGAAGAGGGCTGCCGCTTCTTCGAGCCGCCCCTCGGCCACGGCCACCGCGCCGAGGCCCAGCAGGCATTCGACGAGGTCGCGCCGGTAGCGGCATGCTTCGAGCCGCGCCCGGGCCTCGCCGTACGCCGAGGCGGCGCGTGGGTAGTCGCCGCCGTCGCAGGCGGCATCGCCGAGATAGCTCAGGGTGGTGGCCGTGCCCCACGCGTGGCCCATCTTGCGATAGACCGCCAGACACTCTTCGAGCATCCGCATCGCCAGCGCCTGCTCGCCCCGGTGGAGCGCGCTGAGGGCCAACCCCCGCGACGCATACGACACGCCGAACATGCTGCCCGCCGCCTTCCACAGCGGGAGGGCCTCTTCGAAGAACGGCTCCGCCTCCTCTGCCCGGTCCTGGTCATACCGCATGTGGCCGAGCACGCAGAGCACGAAAGGATGAATCTGCTTGTCCCCCACGCCCCGGATTGCGGCCAGCGCCTCGTCCAGCAATGCGGCGGCCTGCGCGAAGTCGCCGCGCTGGAAGTGGCAGTAGCCGAGGTACGCCTGCGTGTAGGCGATGCCGCGCTGC
Source organism: Rhodothermales bacterium (assembly GCA_041565995.1). Classification (GTDB taxonomy): domain Bacteria; phylum Bacteroidota; class Rhodothermia; order Rhodothermales; family JBFGTT01; genus JBFGTT01. The sequence continues at coordinate 1,120 of JBFGTT010000243.1, read as the reverse complement.
TCGCCGAGTTCACGCCGCAGCCGCAGGTTCTCCTCGCCCCGGGCCAGCGCCTCGTCGAAATCGGACAGGTAGCAGGCGATCTGCGCCAGGTTGTTCAACGACGTGGCGATGCCTCGTTTATCTTCCAGGTCACGCATGATGGCGAGCGCTTCGCGGGAAAGGGCCGAGGCGCGCTCGTTGTCGCCGGTCTGGAAGACGACCCAGCCGAGGTTGTTGAGCGACGTGGCGACGCCGCGCCGGTCGCCGCGTTGGCGGCAGGCCGCCAGTACTTCTTCGAGCAGGTCGATGGCGGTCTGGAGGTCGCCCAGTTGCTGCGCCATCGTCCCGGCGGCGTTGAGCATCGTGGCCCAGAGGCTCGTGTGCGCGAACGCCTTGCCGGCGGCTCGGAGCCGGGCGAGGTGCTGGATGCCCTCGCGCATGTGGCCGCGCACGACCCAGAAACGCCAGAGCGCCGCGCCGATGCGCAGGCCGGTCTCCACCTCCCCGGCGGCGTCCGCCCACCGTAGCGCGGCGCGGAGGTTGTCGTGCTCGGCCTCCAGGCGGTCGAGCCAGGCGATCTGGTCCGGCCCCGTCAAAAACGGCGCAGCCTGCTCGGTCAGATCGCTAAAAAACGCGGCGTGAGCGCGGCGCAGCGCGTCCGCCTCGCCGGCGGCGTCCAGGCTTTGCAGGCCGAACTCGCGGATGGTCCCCAGCATCTGGAAGCGTGGTTCGCCGCCGGGGCCGTCCTCGCGGCGCAGCAGGCTCTTATCGACGAGGGCCGCCACGCCGTCGAGCGCGTCGAGCGTGCCGTCGGCGGCGCAGACGGCCTCGGCCGCCTCCAGGGTGCAGCCGCCGACGAAGACGGCCAGCCGGCGGAACAAGACCTGCTCGTCATCCTCCAGTAGATCGTAGCTCCAGGCGATGGCCTGCCGCAGCGTCTGGTGGCGATCGGGCAGGTCGCGGGCGCCGCCGCGCAGCAGGTCGAGCGGCTTTTCGAGGCGGGCGAGCATGGCCTGCGGCGAGAACAGCTTGATGCGCGCCGCCGCCAGTTCGATAGCCAGCGGTAGCCCGTCGAGCCGGTAACAGATCTCGGCCACCGCCGGGGCGTTGTCGTCGTCGATGGCAAAGCCGGGCCGGGCGG
>JBFGTT010000242.1:0-5952 GCA_041565995.1 Rhodothermales bacterium | reverse complement strand
GAGCCAGTGGATGCGTTTGACGCCGAGCATCGCGCGGAGCCGGCTTTCGATGTCCTCGCGCGTGAGGCCGGGGTTGCGGTTGGGGTTGAGCAGGCAGGCATCGGTCGTCAAGAGCAGGCCCGCGCCGTTGACTTCGATGGAGCCGCCTTCGAGGATCATGCCCGCCTCGAACCGAGGGACGCCCAGCGCCTCGGCCATGCGCTGCGGAATGGCATTGTCGAGATCGAAGGGCGGGTACTTGCCGCCCCAGGCGTTGTAGCCCCAGTCGGTGGCGGCCAGGCGCGGCGCAGCGGCGCGCACGACGAAGACGGCGCCGTGGTCGCGGCACCAGGCGTCGTTGGTCGGGAAATGATGATAGCGCACGTCCGCCGCGTTGCCGACGACCTGCCGGACGCGCGCCTCGTGCGCGGCGTCGAGCACGTTGGCGTGGACGGTCTCGCCCACGGCGAGCGCCCGCGCGGCCTCGGCCAGCACGCGCTCGACGGCTGCCAGTTGGTCGGCGTCCCAGGTGTCCGGGTTGTGGGGCCAGGAGAGCCAGGTGCCCTGGTGCGGCGTCCACTCGGCGGGCATTCGGTAGCCCAGGGCCGCCGGCGTAGCGCGCGGCTTTGCGGCCTCGGCGCCCCTCGTTTCGACGGCGTCAGGTTTCATCGAGGAAGCGTTGAGCGAGACCAGCGTAGGCGTCGACGCGGCGGTCGCGGAAGAAGGGCCAGCCGAGGCGGATCTCCTCGACCTTCGCCAGGTCCACCGGCACCACCAGCACGGCCTCTTCGTCGATGGGGGCGCGGGCGACGACCGAGCCGTCGGGCGCGGCCACGAAGCTCTGGCCCCAGAATTCGATGCCGTCGCCGCGCGAGGCGCCGCCGGGCGTCGGCTCGAAGCCGGTGCGGTTGACGGCCACCACGTAACAGCCATTGGCGACGGCGTGGGCGCGCTGGGCCACCTCCCAGGCGCCGTGCTGCGCCGCGCCGAGGGCGTCTTTTTCTTCGGGATGCCAGCCGATGGCCGTCGGGTAGAACAGGATCTCGGCGCCGCGCAGGGCCGTCAGGCGGGCCGCCTCCGGGTACCACTGGTCCCAGCAGATGAGCACGCCCAGCGTGGCCTGCTCGGTCGGGAAGGCCTTGAAGCCGAGGTCGCCGGGGGTGAAGTAGAACTTCTCGTAGTAGCGCGGGTCGTCGGGGATGTGCATCTTGCGGTACTTGCCCACGTAGCCGCGCCGCCCGTCGAGCACGGCGGCGGTGTTGTGGTAGAGGCCGGCGGCCCGCTTCTCGAAGAGGCTGGCGATGACCGTCACGTCCAACTCGGCGGCCACGTCGGCGAAGGCGTCGGTGGCCGGCCCCGGCACCGGCTCGCCCAGCGCAAACGGCTCGTAGGACTCCCTCTGGCAAAAATAGCGCGCCTGGAAAAGCTCCGGCAGGCAGATCACCCGGGCGCCCTGCGCGGCGGCCTCGCGCGTCAAGGCCAGCGCGTGCTCCAGGTTGGCCGCCGGATCCTCCCCGCAGCGCATCTGCACCAGGCCGATTTGTACGATGGAAGGCATGGGAGGTCAGGATTAGGAAATGGGAATTAGGAAAGGGAAAAGGGTGGGCATGGCGCTTCGCATTACGTTTCCCCCATTCCCATTTTCCAATAACCGATTTTCAATAACCATCATTTTTTCCGCGTGTTGAGGTACGTCTGCTCCCGGAACGCCTGCACGTATTCCTGGAGGATCTGCACGCCGGTTTTGGGGCGGATGGCGCCCTCGGCCACCTTGCTGCGGATCAGCGCGTCCATGCGGCGGTGCAGGTCGTTGGGGAAGTACTGCACCAGCGCCAGCATCTCCTCGACGCTGGCGCCCGGAATCTTCTTCTCGATGTAGTAGCCGTCCTCCTCGTCGGCGTAGACGTGGACTTCGCTGACGCGTCCGAAGAGGTTGTGCATGTCGCCCATGATGTCCTGGTAGGCGCCCATCAGAAAAAAGCCCAGGTAGTAGGGGTCCCCCTCGCGCAGCGGATGCACCTCCAGCGCCCGCTTATCGCCGTCGGCGTCGATGTAGCGGCTGACCTTGCCGTCCGAGTCGCACGTCAGGTCGATGAGTTGGGCGCGGCGCGTGGGGCGTTCGGCGAGCCGGTGGATGGGCATGATGGGAAATCGCTGCCCGATGGCCCAGTGATCGAGGATGGACTGGAAAACGGAGAAGTTGCACAGGTATTGATCGATCAGGTGATCGTCCAGGGCGCGCAGTTCGGCGGGGATCGTCTCTTCCTCCAGCCGGGCCGTCTGCCGGTGGATGGCGTGGCAAGCCGACCAGTAGAGGCGCTCGGCCAGGGCCAGTTGCTCGATGGGCAGGTAGCCCAGGCCGAAGAGCGAGTGGGCCAGGGCGCGGTTTTCGGCGGCGTCGTGGAGGGCTTCGAGCAGCCGGGAGGGGTGCCGCGCGGGGTCTTCGGCGGCGTGCTGCGCCCGGCCCAGCGCGTCGTACAACTCGTGCACGACGGCGTGATCCTCCGGCGCAGGCGCAAAGCCCGGCGCGATCAGGTTTTTCTGGTAGGCTCCCAGTGTCTCGACGACGAGGACCGAGTGGTGGGCCGTCAGGGCGCGTCCGCTCTCGGAGATCAGCGTCGGGTGCGGCACCTTCTCGGCGTCGCACACCTCTTTGACGGCGTAGACCACCGAGTTGGCGTATTCCTGCAACGTGTAGTTGATGCTCTCGTGCTGGCCGCTGTAGCCCGCCTCGTAGTTGACGCCCAGGCCGCCGCCCACGTCGATGTACTGCACCGGCACGCCCCGCTGGTGCAACTGCGCGTAGACCTGCGCGATCTCCTTGACCGCCGCCTTGAGCGTCTGGATGTCGGCGATCTGGCTGCCCAGGTGGAAGTGCAGCAGCGCCAGCGCCTCGGCCAGGCCCTCCTGCCGCAGCCGCTCGACGAGGGTGACCAGTTCCGGGATCGAAATGCCGAACTTCGAGAGGTCGCCGCTGGAGGCGGCCCACTGGCCCGCGCCCTGCGTCGTCAGGGCTACGCGCACGCCCAGGCGGGGCTGCACCTTCATCTCGCGCGCCAGGCGCAGCAGGCGCACGAACTCCTCGTACTTCTCCATGACGGGAAGGATGCGTTTGCCCAGGCGCTGACCCGTCAGGATCAGGCGCAGCATCTGGGCGTCTTTGTAGCCGTTGCAGATCAGCAGCGTCTCGTCCCGGTCGAGGTGGGCCAGCGCGGCCACCAGTTCCGCCTTCGAGCCGCATTCGAGGCCCATGCCGTAGGGCCGCCCCGCCTCCAACACCTCCTCGACGACCTCGTGGAGCTGGTTGACCTTGATGGGATAGACCCCGACGTAGCGGCTGCGGTAATCGAAGGCCTCGATGGCCCGGCGGAAGGCTTCGTTGAGCTGTGCCACGCGCCCGTGGAGCACGTCTTGAAACCGGATCAGCACCGGAAAGGCGACGTCGTGCTCGCGCAAGTGCCGCACCACCTCGTAGACGTCCATCGCGGCGGTGCGGTCGCGGGCGGGCGTGACGGCCACGTGCCCCCGCTCGTTGACGAAGAAGTAGCCGTCGCTCCAGGCATCGACGCGGTAGAGGTTTTCGGCGTCGGCGGTGGTCCAGGCCGCGTGCTCGCCCGTCGGCGGCGTGGCTTCGAGGAGGGAGGGGCCGGTAGGTTGCTTCAACGCGTTCTCAGGGGCTGGGGTCGATCAATCCGGGGATTGGTGGGCGCCGGCTCAGAGGGCCACGGCCCGCTGGCGCTGCGCCGCGCGCCCGTCGGCGGCCTGCAGGCCGTGTTCGAGCACCATCGCAAAGATCAACGGCGCGACGATGGTGGCGTCGGACTCGATGAGGAACCGGGGCGTCTCGGCCGAGAGCTTGCCCCAGGTGATCTTCTCGTTGGGCACGGCGCCGGAGTAGGAGCCGTAGCTGGTGGTCGAGTCGCTGATCTGGCAGAAGTAGCCCCAGCGGGGAACGTCGTCGTATTCGAGGTCCTGTTCCAGCAGGGGCACCACGCAGATCGGGAAGTCGCCCGCGATGCCGCCGCCGATCTGGAAGAAGCCGACGGACGCTTCCTGCGTGACGGCGCGGTACCACCGGGCCAGCCACATCATGTACTCGATGCCGGAGCGGACCGTGTGCACGTGTTCGACGTCGCCCTTGAGGCAGTGGGCGGCGAAGATGTTGCCGAGCGTCGAGTCTTCCCAGCCGGGCACGATGAGGGGCAGGTTCTGCCGGCAGGCGGCCACGAGCCAGCTATCCTGCGGGTCGATCTGGTAGAACTCTTCGAGGCGCCCGGAGCGGATCACCCGGTAGAGGAATTCGTGCGGGAAGTAGCGCTCGCCGGCGCGGTCGGCGGCCTGCCACTCCTCCAGGACGGCGTCTTCGATGCGGCGGATGGCCTCTTCTTCGGGGATGCACGTGTCGGTGACGCGGTTGAGGTGGCGTTCGAGCAGCGCCTCCTCGTCCTCCGGCGTCAGGTCCCGGTAGTTCGGGATGCGGACGTAGTGGTCGTGGGCGACGAGGTTGAAGAGATCCTCTTCGAGGTTGGCGCCGGTGCAACTGACGGCGTGGACCTTGCCCTGCCGGATCATCTCGGCCAGCGACAGGCCCAGTTCGGCGGTGCTCATGGCGCCGGCCATCGCCACGAGCATCCGGCCGCCTCCGTCGAGGTGCCGGATGTAGCCGTCGGCGGCATCGACGAGGGCCGCTGCGTTAAAATGCCGGAAATGGCGCCGTGCGAAGTCGGTAATCGCCTGGTTTTTCATCAATGTCCCCCTTGCCTGTGACGCATGATGCCGGTGAACCCTCGCGCCGAAGCGCCAAGTCTTCCACAAGACGTGAAAGGGTCCGCTCTTGTTCTGCCGTCGCGCGATGGTTGCCGCCAAAAAACGCGCTACAACCGCGCTTTGAGGGGATAAGTTTCCCGCGCCGTCCCGCTCGCAACGTTACGATTGCCCGGCGGCGGCTGTCGTAAGTTAACGCGCGCGCAGCTTATGCGCGACGTTGCCGCCGTCCGAACCCGTTCCGCGCCCACACCCCGCATGCCCGAACCCTCGCCTCCGTCGGACGCCCGGCTCCGACGCCTCGAACGTCTGGCCCACCTGCTCGACGACGCCATCCGGATCCCCGTGCTCGGTTACCGCGTCGGGTGGGAGGCCGTCGTGGGTCTGGCGCCCGGCCTGGGCGACGTGGCAGGCCTGCTGCTCTCGCTCTACCTCGTCTTCGAGGCCAGCCGCTTCGGCCTGCCGAAGGCGACGCTGGCGCGGATGGTCGTCAACGTGGCCGTCGAAGCCGTCGTCGGCGCGGTGCCGCTCCTGGGCGATCTTTTCGACGCGGCCTTCAAGGCCAACCTGCGCAACCTGGCGCTGCTGCACACCCACCTGGGCGCAGACCGGACCCGCCAGCGCACGGCGGATCGCCGCTTTCTGGCCGCCGTCCTCGCGCTGTTGCTGGGGATTGTGGTGGTGATCGGCGGTGCGCTCTACCTGCTCCTGAGGGCCGCGCTGGCGCTGCTGACGGGCGGCTGAACGCCCCGATTCGTTATCGGGCATGAAACAGGCAAATCGTACCGGATAACCCGCGCCGGCTTCGTTTTGTAATGTCTGCACGAGGGATCGCCTGCCGGGCCGCAAAGAAGTTGATGGGATAATTCTCTCTTCACGCATAAAAATTGCAGAATGACCATGTCCGGATGGGTTTGAGGTGCCTGCTTCGGGTCCGCAAGGGCCGGTTTCGGCGGCGGGCAGGATATCGACCTGACCCGCATCCTGGAGCGCTTCGAGGGGACGATGGACCCGGCCTCGGACGCCATCGGCCACGGCACGCACGTGGCAGGCATCGCCGAGGCCATCGACGACGCGGACGGCCTCGCCGGCACGGCGCCGGGCGCCCGCATCCATGACTTCAAGGTCTTCAATGCCGACGGCAAGGCGGACATGTCGAGCGTTATCGCAGCCCTCGACGTGATCGCCGCGCGCAGGCTGCTCGACCCG
>JBFGTT010000241.1:0-5964 GCA_041565995.1 Rhodothermales bacterium | reverse complement strand
TCGGCCCCGATGGCGGGCGAGTTGAGGCTGCCGATGGCTGCGGGCACGTCGTCGGAGGGATCGTACGAAGCCAGCACGGCGCCCGTGGCCGGATCGACGGCGTGGAGTTCGCCTTCCTGCTTCTGGTTGAACGTCCTCAGGTTGGCCGTGGCGACGTAGAGCCGCCGCGTCTCCCCCTCGGTCTCGCGCAGCGCGACGCCGAGCACGAACTGCGCGCCGTCGCGTAACTCCACGAACGACGGGGTCCACAGGAAACTGGGCCGGACCACGTTGCCCAGGTCCAGTTCGACGACGGCGGCCAGCACCGGCACGTTGACGTTGCCTTCGATGAAGAACCCGCCGACGTAGACGACGCCGTCGCTGCCGACGGCCAGCGTCGTCGTCCACACCGGGCGGCCCTGGTGCGTCATCTCCAGCGCCCACTTGAGCCGCTCGTCGTCCGGGACCGGGCCGGTGGGTTCGCGGTGGAAGGCGTAGAGCGAGGCGGGCAGCCGGGCGTCGTCGTCGAGGAAGGTGCTGACGTAGACGGTCGCGGCGTCGGGGCTGAGCGCCGGCGAGGCGAAGATGCGATGCGTCAGCGACGAGCCGGTGGGATAGCGCCACTGGAGCGTGCTGTCCGGGTTGACGGCGTAGAAAGCGTCGGTTTCGTAGGGTCCTTCGCCCCAGGTGCCGAAGTAGACCGTGCCGTCGGGGCCGAGCAGCGGGGCGGTGACGACTTCGCCGCCGCCGTCGGGATCGTCGGAAAGTTGCGGGTTGAAGGTGACGAAACGCCACAGGATCCGCCCTTCGTCCGGGTCGATCGCGAAGAGCCTGCCGTCGCCGCGCCCGGCGTAGAGCACGTTGCGGCCCGCGTCGAAGGCAGCCTGCCCCTCGACGGTGCCGTTGTAGAAGGAGACTTCGTACGGGGTGAGGCCGCACCAGAAAAGATTCGGCCCGCGCCCCGCGAAGTCGTAGCAGCGCGGCACCAGGTCCAGGTCCAGAGGACCGCCCCAGAGCGATGCGCCCGTATCGAGGTCGTGCCCGAAGAATTGGCCGTCGGACTTATCCCAGAAGCGCGGGTCGGGGTTGCCGGGGGGGCGGCGGAGCAGGCCCCAGGAGGCGAAGAAGACGCCGCGCTCGGTGACGGTAGCGCCGATGTTGATCGTGTGCGCCCCCGGCAGCGGGAGGGTCCACGACCGGGCCGGGTCTATCGCCAGCGGGCCGTTGTTGAGGCTCTGTCCGGTGCGCCGGGCGTCGTGGGCTTTCGTGGGCCAGGGGTCGCCTTGCTGCGCCTGCGTCGCCGGGGCGGCCAGGCCCGGCGCCAGGACGGCCAGGACGAGCACGGTCCAGCGCGCTGTGCGGAGGCCGGCCATCGCTTCCTCCTCCCTAAAAATCGATCATACCCTCTCCCTAAGTTTCGGGGAAGGCGACCGGAAAAGCAAGGCATAGCGGCGGCACTCGCCTCAGCGCAACGGGTGCACGTTGGCAGCCTCGTAGCTGATCTCCTCGTCGGCGAGGCCGAAGTCGTAATCGATGTAGAGGAAGGAAGGGAAGCCGAGGGTTTCGTCGTACGTCACCTCCAGGCGGTCCGCCGGGTGCTTCATGGCTTCCTCGATCACGTCGAAGAGGTCGTCGATGGTCTGGTAGGCGAAGCGGAAGTTCGGATCGACGGGCGCGCCCGTGGCCACGGCGATGACGCTGAAGATGGTGTCGGCCCGGACGGTGACGTGCGCCGGGCCGCGAAAGACGCAGAAGCAACCGACCGTGAGGTCGTATTCGTAGGTGTCGAAGCCCTGGCGTTCCCACTGGCGCCGGTGCCGTTCGAGGTCCGAGGCGATGGTGTTTCCGCCTCCGTCGAGGAGGGAACAGGCGGCGAGCAGCAGGGCCGGCAGCATGAGCAGCAAAAGCGCGGTCTTTTTCATAACAGGCACGGATGGATGGCACAAACGGGGATCCGCAACCAGTACGCCGCTCCGCCGGGGAAGACCCAACCGGTCAGGAGCGCGAGAGGGGGCAAAAATCATCACCTCCGTGCCGTGTGCTTCGGAAGGTAGAGCGGAGGGGGGAAAACAGGATCGAGGATCGCCCGGCAGCGCGATCCTCGATCCTCGAAACAACAGCCCTGCACGATGCGGAGCGCCTCACGCCAGCGCGAGGCTCGGCGCCGGGGTGGCGGGCGCCTTGCGGTAGGCGTAGGCGTCGTGATGGAGCGCGCCTTCGGGCAGCCACTCCCAGAGCGGGCCCAGGTCCTGCTTCATCTTCTCGATGAAAAACGCCGGGATCTCGTCGGTCTCCTGCTCGAAGAAGCGGCGGAACGGGCGGTCTTCGTCGAGGCGGCGGCGCACTTCCTTGAAGTACCGGATCTTGCCCCAGCCCTCGTAAGTGACCGTCCGGATCACGTTCATCGCCCGCGGAATCCAGCCCTTGGTGGCGCGCCAGCGGTGGAACATCGCCCGCGTGGAGAAGGCGTGCTGGTGCATGTCGATCATCCGGTCGTAGAAGTCGGGCCAGTCGTAGTTCTTGGGCCGGACGTTCATGGCGCCGTTGTTGTTGAGGAAGTGGAACGGGAAGGCGAGCACGCGGTCCTGCTGCTGGTATTCGAGGTTGAGCGGGGCGCTGCGTCCGAAGGCTGTCAGCATCGAGAAGGCCGGGAAGCAGCCGGGGGCCTTGTCGAGGAAGAGCTTGGTCAGTTCGAAGGGGTCGTCGCCCTCGTCGCTGTCGAGGCCGAGGATGAAGTTGCCCTGGAAGTAGGGCAGGTAGCGGAGGATCATGTTGACCTGCTCGGCCACGCGTTCGACCTTCGCCAGCCCGTACGTCTTGCCGGTCTTCGACTTGTTGCCCAGCTCGAACCACGACTCGATGCCGGGCAGGATGGCCTTGAAGCCGTTTTTCTGGAGCCGCCGGACGTTGTCTTCCTTGAGCAGCGAGAGCGTGCTCTCGGCGACGAAGTCGATGCTGTTGGGCGGGACGGCCTCCTCGATGGCGTCGAGGTAGTCGTTGAAGCGGACGCCGAAGTTGGGGTCGTGCCAGCCCACGGCGGGGCGTTTGAACTGCGTCAGGAGGAAGCGCAGGTCGTCCTGCATCACGTCGAAGTCGAGCGGCTGGTAGGGCACGATGGAATCGACGCAGAAGCTGCACGTGTAGGGGCAGCCCAGGCTGCCGATCATCGGCACGACCTTGATCCAGGGGGCTTCGCGCAGCAGCCGGTCGACGTACTTCCAGCGGGCGCGCAGGCCGGGCAGGTGGGCCGGCTGCTGCGTGGCGGTGTGGTAGACGCCCAGGGGCCGGTTGGGCCGGCAGTCCTGCAACACGTCGCGCAGCACGTCCCGGTCGGTGAAGCCGACGACGTAGTCGAAGTACTTGAGCGCATCTTCCGGATAGCTGCGCGCGTGCGGCCCGCCGAGGATGGTGATGGCTCCCTGCGAGCGGTACTGGTTGCTCATGGCGTAGGCCACCTGCGCCGACGTGGTGAAGGCGCCGATGAAGACGACGTCGAGGTCGTCGGGCAGCGCATCGACCATGTTCTCGTAGGCGTTGTAGTGCGCCAGGGAGACGTCGTGGCCCTCTTCTTCGCACCACACCGCGATCACTTGCGGCATGATGCTCGACAGGTTGGCGCGCATGGTGCGCGCATACATGTTGTGGATCGTCGATCTGCTAAGGATATCGATGATGCCGATGCGAAGCTTGCGCATGGGGCCTCCTTGTTGGGCTGGTCGATGGGGGTGGGGCGGGTGATTAAAAACGCCTTCTACTCCAGGAACTGGGGAGAAGTTTGCACCGGCTCCGGTTTTAGCTCGGGGTGGCGCATGATGATGCGGGCGCAGGTGTTCCAGCGCAGGATGGCGTCGTCGTTGCCGGGGGGACTCAGCGCGGCGGCCTGCTCGAAGCGGTCCATGGCCTGCCGGAACCAGTCGTAGGTGACGTGGCCGGCGCCGGGGCCGCCCCGCTTTTGATGCACCTTGGCGCGGCGCTCGCAGAGGATGCCGTCGTAGTAGAGCCGGGGGTAGGCGCCGTCGAGGCGGGCCAGCACCTCGCGTGCCTGCTTGAAGCTGGCCCGCAGGTGTTGCTCGAACTGGTCGGTCAGCGCCAGCAGCAACGTCACGAGCGCCTCCTGGTTCTCCGGCTCGACCGCCAGCACGTCGAGGCAGATGCTCTCGGCTTCGACGGGTTCGTTGAGCAGGCGGTAGCGCATGGCCTTCTCCAGCGCCGCCGGAATGCTCTCGCGGTGCAACGGCTTGAGTTCGAACATAGGACCCTCTCGGTTTAAAACGGCCAGAGGACGACGGCGGCCGCCAGCGTCCCCACGAGGGCGCCGCCGTAGGTGAAGACGACGATCAGCGCCTCGAGGTGCTTCAGTTGCAGGCCGTCGTAGAGCGTGAACCGGAAGCGGTGCGCCCAGTGAAAGAGCGACAGCGAGATCACCGCGAACAGCAGCAGGCTCGCCAGCGGATGCCGCACCAGCGCCAGCGCCTCGGCGTGCGAGGGCGCCTCCACCCAGCCCAGCGGCATTGCCAGGCCGGTCAGCAGCAGCAGCACCGGGATGCAGAGCGCCGCCACCGCGCCGCCCGCCCCGAAAAGCGCCCACCAGAACGGCTCGCTCGATGGCTTCGCGTGCTTTTCCATGCCGAGGTCTCCGCGCTTACGCCCACAGGATGATCCACGCCAGCAGGGCCGACACCGCCGCCCACGCCGCGTAGTTGGCCCCCGCGATGAACGCTCCCGGCAGCCGCTTCTTGCCCACGTGCACCACCAGCGCCTTCGGGGCCAGGTTGAACCAGGTGACGCTGTGAAAGAGCACCATCGCCAGCGCCACGGCGTGCAGCACCAGCGCCACGGGCGTCGCCAGCCACGCCAGAAACGCGGCGTAGGCCTCCGGCCCCTGCGTCACCGCCCGCGCCAGCAGCAACAGCACCACGACGTAGAACGCCACGAACACGCTCGTCAACTCGCGCAGGATGAAGCGCACGTGCACCCACCGGTGCACCCACCAGAAAATGGGCACACGCGCGCGGTAGAGCTTCGGGCGGTATTTCTTGTAACGCGGATAGTGAGACATGGGCCGCTCCGTTAGTGCCTCAAGATACTGATCCGCCTTGCCGATCTCCACCTCGGCGTCTTGGGTGGGCCTGTAGGAGGATTTTGGGCGCGCCCTGCTCCCATCCGCCTCACCGTCCCCAGGGCAGCAGCTTCGATTTCCACCAGGCGTTGGTGCTGGTGACCTTGTAGCGCTGGATGGCGCCGGCGGGATCGACCGACTTGGGGCAGACCGTCGAGCACTCGCCCACGAGGGTGCACTGCCAGATGCCGTCGTCGGTCGAGAGCACGTCGAGGCGCTGCTGGCTGCCGTGGTCGCGGTTGTCGAGGTTGTAGCGCTGCGCCAGCGCGATGGCTGCCGGCCCGATGAACGCGGGTTCGAGGCCGTAGACCGGGCAGGCGGCGTAACACAGCATGCAGTTGATGCACATGCTGTACTGCTTGAATTCGGCCAGCTCCTCCGGCGTCTGGAGGTATTCGCCCTCCGAGAGCGGCTTCTCGCGTTCGGGGACGATCCAGGGCTTGACCCGGTTGAGCTTCTCCATGAAGTCGTCCATCAGAATGACCAGGTCGCGCACGACGGGGAAGTTCTCCAGCGGCTCGATGCGGATGGGGCCGGGCCGGTACGTCTCCAGGAAAGCCGCGCAGGTGAGCACCGGCAGGCCGTTGATCATCATGCCGCAACTGCCGCAGACGCCCATCCGGCACGACCACCGGAACGAGAGCGTCCCGTCGATCTCATCCTTGACGTAGTTGAGCGCGTCGAGGATCACCCAGTCCGGCTTCAGGGGCACCTCGTAGGTCTGGAACGTGGGCGTCCGTTCCTCTTCGGGGCGGTACCGGAAGACTTCGAGGGCGATGGTTTCTGGCGGCATGGGTTCTTCGTTCTTTGTGCTTTGTCCGCGCGCTACGCTCGCTTTCGTTCAATGTTCTCTGAGACGGAGGGCG
>JBFGTT010000240.1:0-5969 GCA_041565995.1 Rhodothermales bacterium | reverse complement strand
GGTTGACGGACTGGGTGCGCGGCGTGGCCGACCAACTGGCCGAAGCCGGCTACCTCGCCATCGCCCCCGACCTGCTTTCGGGCCTGGGTCCCGACGGCGGCAAGACGAGCGACTTCGCCACCAGCGACGCCGCCCGCGAAGCCCTCTACCAGTTGCCGCCCGACCAGGTCACCGCCGACCTGCACGCCGTGGCCGATTACGTCGCCGCGCTGCCTGCCGCCAACGGCAAGGTGGCCGTAGGCGGCTTCTGCTGGGGCGGCGCGCAGACCTTCCGCTTCGCCACCAACGCCGCCGACCTCGGCGCTGCGTTTGTCTTCTACGGCACCGCGCCCGACGACGAAGCCGACCTGGCCCGGATCCAGGCCCCCGTCTACGGCTTCTACGGCGGCAGCGACGCCCGCGTCAACGCCACCATCCCCGACACCGAAGCGGCCATGAAAAAGGCCGGCAAGACCTACGAGCCGGTGACGTACGAGGGCGCCGGGCACGGCTTCATGCGCTCGGGCGAAGCCCCCGACGCCTCCGACGCCAACAGGACCGCCCGCGCCGCCGCCTGGGAACGCTGGCTGGGGCTGCTGGCAGACCTCTGAGCGACGATGGACGCACCAGGGTGGACGACCGCGCCTGCTGACGCCCCGGAAGCGCTCCGCGCCGTGCCGGGCCACTGCGGACCCGTCTCCGCCTGGATGGCCCTCGCCCACTTCTCGCTGACCCCGCCCGCCTCCGCCATCATCCGGGCGTGCCGGCACACCCGGACCTACGGCACCTTCATGATTGCCCTGGCGGTGGGGCTCCACGAACTGGGGCTGCGCACGGCGTTCTTCACGGACCCCGATGCCGATCCCAAACCCATCGAGCGCCGCTGCTACCGGCTCGCCCGCGAACGCGGCCTCCCGGTGCATCCGGCCCTCGACGTCCACCCGGCCCTGGCACGGATCGACGCCGGGCACGTCGGCCTGGTCTGCTACGGCACGCCGGAAGGCGAAGGCCACATCTCGCCGCTGACGGGCCGGCAGGGCACCGCCGTGTTGCTCCCCAATGCCGCCGCCGGACGCATGGAGATCGCCGCCTTCGAGCAGCGCTGGTGCGAACCCGGCATCCTCCGGCAGTTGGTGCTCGTCTCGGAAGAGACGGGGTGACGGACGGGGTTTTTATCGCTTGATGACTTTCAGAGAAGGCCGGGATCGCGTATACTGAACGCGCGCTGTCAACATAGACACCCACTATCTACGCTATCCAACCCCAGGGAGACGACCATGTCACGAGGCGGACGGCAACTGCAAACCGGCAACCTGTACGGCCTGGTCACGGACAATAATGGCACACGGCTGCCCGGCGTGACCATCATGGCGTCGGGCCAGGGAGCGCCCCAGATCCAGATCACCAATGCGCAGGGCGAGTTTCGCTTTCTGAACCTCACGCCCGGCGCTTATAACGTGAAAGCCGAGTTGGAGGGCTTCAGCACGGTCGATTATCCGAACGTCCAGATCTGGGTCGGACGCAACACCTCCATCAAGATCCAGATGTCGCCCGCCATCGAGGAGTAAGCCGTGGCTATCGTAACGCAACCGCTGCGCGTCGCCGCGACCGACGCCGTACGCGCGCACTTCCCCGCGCTGGAGCGCCGCCACGGCGGGCATCCCGTGGCCTACTTCGACGGGCCGGGCGGCACGCAGGTGCCCCGCGCCGTCGTAGAGGCCGTGGCCGGGTACCTCTACCATCACAACGCCAACACGCACTGGGCCTACCCGACGAGCGCCGAGACCGACGCTCTCCTCGACGCCGCCCGGCACGCCCTGGCCGACTTCCTCGGCGCTGCGCCCGGCGAGGTGGCCTTCGGCGCCAACATGACCACGCTGACGTTCCATCTGGCCCGCGCCCTGGGTCGCCGGTGGGGAGCCGGCGACGAGGTCGTCGTTACCGAACTGGACCACCACGCCAACGTCGATCCCTGGCACGCCCTCGCCCGCGAGCGTGGCGTGCGGGTGCGCACGGCGAGGATGATCCCGGAGACGGGGCAACTCGACTGGGCGCACCTTCGAAGCCTGCTCGGCAGGCATACCCGCCTGCTGGCTGTCGGCGCGGCGTCCAACGCGCTCGGCACCGTCAACGACGTGCAGCGCGCCGCCGGCATGGCGCGCGAGGCCGGCGCGCTCGTCTTCGTCGACGCCGTCCACTACGCCCCGCACGCCCTCGTCGACGTGCAGGCGCTCGATGCCGATTTCCTGGCCTGCTCGGCCTACAAGTTCTACGGCCCGCACGTCGGCGTGCTCTTCGGCAAGCAGCCTTTGCTCGAAGAGATCGACTTCCCGAAGCTCACGCCCGCGCCGGACGACGCCCCGGAGCGTGTAGAGACGGGCACGCAGAACCACGAAGGCATCGCCGGGGCCGCCGCCGCCGTCGATTTCCTGGCCTCCCTGGCCGAAGGCGACACGCGCCGGGCGCGGCTGACGGCGACGTTCGAGGCGCTGCACGCGCGCGGCAAGGACCTGCTGACGCGCCTGTGGACCGGCCTCGCGCAGATCGACGGCGTGACGCGCTACGGCCCGCCGCCCGGCGCCCCGCGCACGCCGACGGTGGCCTTCACCGTGCGGGGCTTCTCGTCCGAAGACGTCAGCCGCCGCTTGGCCGGGCGCGGCTTGTTTTTGTCCCACGGCGACTTTTACGCCGCCACGGTCGTCGAGCGGCTCGGCGTGGAGGGTCTCGTGCGCGCCGGCTGCGCCTGCTACACCACCGAGGAAGAGGTCGAGCGCCTCATCGAAGGGGTGCGCGCCGTGGCGCAGGGCCGCACCGCCTAGCCGCCCGGCGGATCGATTCCTTTTTGTGGAGATTTTGTGAAGCAGGTTAGATCGGAAACGCCGTTTCGTCTATAGATGAAGAGGCCGCGGGCGCTTTTTTCGCTTCAAGGATTCGCCTTCGCCCGATCCGGCGCCCGCGCAGCCCGTACGTTTTGCTGATTGTTTCCAACCCCTCGCTGCGAGGAAAAGCCATGCTCAAGTCCAGGCTTCCTGTTCGGCTTCCCGAATCGATCGATCGCCGGTACGTTGCGGCGGCCCTGAGCGTCCTCTTCGGCGGCGTCGGGCACCTTTATCTGGGGCAACAAAAAAAGGGGCTGCTGATCGTCGGCGTGGCCGTCTTGCTGGCCCCGCTGGGGGTGGGCCTGCTCCTGATCCCGCTGGGCATGTACGACGCCTACGTCATCGGCGGGCGGGTGCAGCGCGGCAAGCGGGTGGGCGCCTGGGAGTTTTTCTGGCATCCGGAAGACGGAGGCCCCGCCGAAAGCACGTGGCGCGTGCTCAACATCGTCGCCACCGACCGGTCGGAGCAGCCGCTGGGGAGCGACGAGCGCGTCATCGACAATTCGAAGAGTTCGGTCCACCTGACGCGCAACCTGAGGCTTCAGAAAGAATGGTCCAAGTCCTATCGCATCGAGTACGAACGGGCCTACCGCGAGCGCACGACCACCGACCACAAGGTCACCGAATACCTGGGCACCCGCCGGACGGCCGAGAAGCTGCTGCGCACAAAATACGGCATTGCTGAACGCGAAAGGCAGCAGTACGAAGAGATGATCGCCCTCAAAGTGGCGCCGTACAAAAAAGTACGGCTGTGCCTGCAATGGAAGCAGATCATGCAAAACGGCGTCATCGTCCTCTGCGATCAACACGGCGAGCAGGCCAACGTCCCCTTCAGCGTCGTCATCGGCCTCACCTTCGACCAGGCCCAGCTCGACGAGTCCTAGCCGGTCCCTACGGCTCCGTCGGCGAAGAAGTCTGCGTCGGGCATTTCACCTTTGCGCCCGTTGCAGTATACTGTCACGGTGCGCAAGGCATACGGCATCCCCCGGTCTTGAAATGCCCGTCTCCGTCGCCAACTCGCAGGTGATTTACGACGCGCTGAAGGCGTGCGGGGTGCGGCTGATCTCGGCGTTGCCCGAGACGTGGCTGGTGCACCTGGTAGCCCTGGCCGACGAAGATCCGGCGATGACGCTGGTGCGGCTGGCCAAGGAGGAGGAGGGCGTCGGCATCTCGGCGGGAGCGCACCTGGCAGGCGTCCGCTCGGCGCTCTTGATGCAGAACCACGGCTTTCTGGCGAGCATCAACGGCATCGTCTCGCTGGCGCAGCTCTACCGGATCCCCCTGCTGATGCTCATCAGCTACCGGGGCGGCTTCGGCGAGTCACATCCGTGGCAGACCGAAGGCGGCCTGGTGACCGAGCCGGTGCTCAAGGCCCTGCGCATCCCCTACGAACGCCTCGACGCCCCCGCGCAGGTGGCCGCCGGCATCGCCAGGGCGCAGACGCTGGCCGAGGCCGCCCTGCGCCCCGTAGCGCTGCTGCTGGGCCGCGCCTTGATGTGGGAAGACGCGTGATACCCGCACCGCCGACGGACGCTGGGTCGTAGCAACCGTCGCCGTCCCTCTCGTTCATACCTCCCTACCATTTTTCACTTAACCCCCCTGGCCCATGTATACCTTGCTAAAACGCTCCGTTTACATTCTCTTCGCCGGCCTGCTCTTGGTGGGGGCCTTCCATAGCCCGGAAGCCCGCGCCCAGGCGTTCGAACTCCAACTGCTGCACGCCTCAGACCTCGAAGCCGGCACGCGGGCCATCGAGGATGCGCCGCGCTTCTCGGCGGTGGTCGAGGCCCTGCGCGCCGGGCACGCCAACACGCTGGTGCTCTCCTCCGGCGACAACTACATCCCCGGCCCGTTCTTCAACGCCGGGGCCTCCGACGAGGTGGGCGCCCTCGTCGGGGCTGCCGGACCCGGCCGCGCCGACATCGCTATCATGAACGCCATCGGCTTTGACGCCTCGGCCCTGGGCAACCACGAGTTCGACGCCGGATCGAGCACGCTCGCCTCGCTGATCGGAACCGACGGCGCCTATCCGGGGACGCAGTTTCCCTACCTGAGCGTCAACCTCGACATCGGCGCGGGCAGCCCGCTGGCTCCGTTCGTCGTGGCCGGCGGACAGGCCCCGCAGACCAACAGCATCGCCACCAGCGTCGTCTTCGACGTGGGCGGCGAGCAGGTGGGCGTGGTCGGCGCGACGACCCCCTTCCTCTCGACCATCTCTTCGCCCGATGGGGCCATCACCGTGCGGCCTGAAGATCCGGAAGACCTCGCGGCACTGGCCGCCATCATCCAGGCGGAAGTCGACGTCCTCGTGGGCGCCGGCATCGACAAGATCATCCTGGTCTCCCACCTGCAACAGTTCGACAACGAAACCACGCTGGCCACGCTGCTCTCCGGCGTCGACGTCATCGTCGCCGGCGGCTCGGACACGCGCCTGGCCGACGATCAGGACCGCCTGCGCGAGGGCGACGAACGCGAAGGCGACTATCCGACCTTCGGCACCGACGCCGACGCCAACCCCGTGGCCCTCGTCAGCACCGACGGCAACTACCGCTACGTGGGCCGCCTCGTCATCGGCTTCGACGCCAACGGCGTGATCCTGCCCAACGGGGTAGACGCGCAGGTCAGCGGCGCCTTCGCCACCGACGACCAGGGCGTCAGCGACCTCGGCGGCACCCCGAACCAGACCGTCCAGGCCATCGTCGACGCCATCGAGGCCGGCCTCGCACCCAAGCTCAGCAACGTCTTCGGGCGCACCGACGTGTTCCTCAATGGCGCCCGCAGCGCCGTCCGTACCCAGGAAACCAACCTGGGCGACCTTACGGCGGACGCCAACCTCGCCATTGCCCGGTCCTTCGACGCGAACACCGCCGTCTCCATCAAGAACGGGGGCGGCATCCGCGCCGACATCGGCAGCTTCGACCCCGACACGGGCGAACCCATACCGCCCCTCGGCGGCCAGTTCCACGAGGACGGCGAAATCTCCCAGCTGGACATCGAAAACGCGCTACGCTTCAACAACGCGCTGACGCTGCTGACGGTGACGGCCGAGGAGTTGCTGGCGCTCATCGAGCACGGCGTGGCGGCGACGGCGCCGGGGGCCACGCCCGGGCG
>JBFGTT010000239.1:0-5974 GCA_041565995.1 Rhodothermales bacterium | reverse complement strand
TCCTCGGTCGGATACTCGCCGATGACGCGGTCGAGCGTTTCGACGGCCGAGATGGTGTGGAGCGTCGAGAAGACCTTGTGGCCCGAGTCGGTGATTTCGAGGGCCGCCGAGATGGTCTCCGGGTCGCGCATCTCGCCGATGACGATGATGTCGGGGTCCTGGCGCAGCGATTGCACGATGCCGTCTTTGAACGTGTTGACGTCTTTGCCCACCTCGCGATGCCGGACGATGCACCGCTTCGAGTCGTGCATGAATTCGATGGGTTTGGCGATGATGACGATGTGGGCGGGCACGTCCTCGTTGTTGGCGTCGATGATGGCGTCGAGCGTGGTGCTCTTGCCCGAGCCGGTGACGCCGGTGATGAGCGTCAGGCCGTCGCGCACGTGGCGGAACATGAGGCCCTTTTCGACGAGCGGATGGAAGCCGAGGGTCTTGAGCGGGAAGATTTCGTCGGTGATCTGGCGCATGTTGAGCGCCAGGTGGTCGTTGTCGAAGTAGCACGTGGTACGGAAGCGTCGGCGTTTGGCGTCCTGGCCTTCGAGCGGGAGCTGGTAGGAGAAGTCGGCGGAGTAGTTTTCGAAGAGGACCTTCATCTGCCGCTCGTTGAGCAGGTTGAGGAACAGCAGGTCGGTTTCTTCTTCGGCGTACTGGCCCAGTTCTTCGTAGCGGCGTTTGTCGCCATCGACGCGGTACCAGAAGTAGCCGTCGCAGCCCGTGGAGCCGGCGTCCATGTCGCTGGCCTTCAGGTCGACGGTGCGCTTGACGAAGATCTGCACGTGCTCGCGCAGGGCCACGCGGTCCTTCTCGAGCAGCGAGTTGACCTGGTCGGCCATGTAGCGGACGCGGTCCTCGCTGTACATCGAGTCGGGAATGGAATCGACGATGGTCTTGACGATAGGCGGCAGCGGCGGCACGATGGGCGCCCGCACGCGCGGTTTCGACGTCGCCGCGCCGTTCTTGACCTGTTGGGCCAGGATGTCGGCCAGGGCTGGATTATTCACGGCCATCAATCAGGAGGCTTGCGATGGGACGGGCTGCGGAGGCGCACCGGGCCGGGAAAGGGGTGCCCGATGTCCTGTCTTGTTTCGGCTGACGGCCCGACGTGCTTAAGCCTGCCGGCGGCGGCGGCGGCAACTTTTTGGCGCCTGCCGGGGCCGGTGCGCCGCGTCTCCGAAAAACGAAAGCGCCGGCCCTTGCGAGCCGGCGCTTCGAAGCACCGCGTGCGTCATGGGAAAGGGAACCCGGCCTAGTCGTCGTCGCCGCCGGTGCAGGTGCCTACGTAGTCGCCGTGGGCGATGTGCTTGCCGAGGTCCTTGCGTTTGACGGACTTGTTGCGCCCGCCGTCATCGTGGGGCTTGTGGCAGACGTCGACGCGGTCGCCGCCGGTGGCTTCGGTGTCGTCTTCTCGGTCGTCGACGGCCACGTTGGGATCGGCGTAGGTGGGCGCTTCCTTCTTGAGTTTGCCCCGGACCTTGTTGCGCGTCACCTTCACGCTGGTGTTATTGCGGACGGTGTCGAGCAGGAGGCCCAGCTTGGCGACGGCTTCGCTGCTGTAGTGGATCTCGGTGTCGTTGCCGAGCGCGAAGCGGAGGTAGCTGTCGCCGGCGCCCGGCACGCAGCCGCCCTCGCTGGCTTTGACCATCGAGACGAGCAGGACGAGGTCCTGCATGTCGTGGGCGGCGCTGGCGGGGTTGTTCATGCCGAGTTCGAAGAGGTTGACGGCCTCGTTGCGGTCCATCTTCATCTTGTCGCCCTCGACGTAGCCGGAGACGAAGTCCGCCACGGAAGCCTGGTCGAGGAAGCCGGCCACGTTGGGTACGTCGTCGCCGTCGCGCAGCACTTCGAGGCGGCTGTCGACGGTCTGCGAGGTCTTCTCCATGTGGACGGTCCAGTGGCTGTTCTGCGTGCCGTCCATGCCGTCCAGGCGTTTCCACGACTTGGCGTCGATGCGGATGCCGGCGCCGGCGGGAAAGACAGTGCCGGGGTCGAAGACGAAGCGTCCGGGCTTGTTGAGGTTGCCGCCGAGGGCCTGGTCGTAGCTGCCCCAGGGCTGGAAGGCCTGTCCGCCGACGTGCAGGCGGGCCGTCACGGGCATGTCGTAGAGACCGCCGAAGCTGATGGCCGCGCCGAGCACCTCGATGTAGACCTTGAAGGAGTCGTTGACGACGATGGTATTGCCGTCGATGTTGAAGTCGGGCACGCAGGCCAGGTTCGAGCCGGTGTCGAGGTCGTAGGCGATCAGGCCGCCGTGCACGCGCACGCCGTCGCCGAGGACGACGTTGACGCTGTCCGCCTTGTGCTTACGCACCATGACGAGGCCTTCCCACTGAAAGTCGTTCGAATGGACGAGCAGGTCGCCGTCTTCGACGAGCAGCAGGCCGTAGCCGTGCAGCGGCGGCGAGCCGGCGGGCAGGGTGATGCCCCCCTGCACGCGCACGATTTTGGGATTGGACCGGTTGGAGGCGTTGACGGCCCCCCGGAAGAGGGTCTCGCGCACCGGCTGGGGCGTGAAGAAGCCCACGGCGGAGGTCGAGGTGTTCCGGGCTTCGGTGTAGAGCGTCTCCAGGTAGGTTTCGAGTTCGTCGTCGTAGCCGCCGTTGTAGCTGCCTTCATCGACCTGGTAGGAGTTGCCCTGGCCGACGACGCTGCTGGCGTTGAACTCGGTGTTCATGAGGCTCGCGTGCGTCTGGCGGGTCAGCACGCCGGGCACCGGGTCGCGGTAGCCGGCGCCGGCGGCCACGGCGGGCATGCGCACGTCGACGCCGGAGATTTTGTACTTGGCCGCGTGGCTGACGTCGACCTGGTCGTCTTCGAGCACGACGGCCGCCGGCAGCGGCGCCGTGAAGATGACGTTGCCGTCGATGTCGTGCTCGGCTTCGCCGCTGCGGGCGTTTACGCTCAGATCGAGGTCGCCGTAGAGGTTGGCCGAGATCTGCAAGTCGTAAGTGCCGCCTTGCATGCCGACGTCGTTGAAGGTGCCGGGGGCGGCCATCAACTGGCGTTTGACGGCGCTGACCCCGCGTTCAAAGCCCGACTTGGCGATGTCGCGGGCGATGGTCTGGTATTGGTAGTCGCCTTGCGCTTCCTTGGTCTCCAGCGTGCTTCGCTGTCCGCTGAAGAGCAGCAAGCCTGCCCCCGCAATGGCGAAGCTGACGACTAAGAGCATTCCCTTTCCCATGGTGGTCCTCCCTTGTGGATGGTCCGGCGCGGTGCGCAACCGGTATGGTGATCGCCGCCTGGGGGAGCAGCTTAGCGTTCGGTTGGTGTTTAGAATTCGTAGGTCACACGCAGGCTGGGCGAACTGACGGTAGCGCCCCAGTGCAACTGGCGATAGCCTTTGAGGTACTTGTCGCTGTTGAAGTCCGGCAGCACGGCGTTGGCAAAGCGCAGGCGGAAGCGCTGGACCGTTTCGAGGTCCGCCACGCCGTCGCCGCTGGTGCGCAGGTCGACGCGGAAGCGTGTCAGCGTCGGGGCGCTGCCGCCGGCGCGGACGAAGTCGGGACCCCGGCGTTCGTAGCGGCGCAACTCGTAGAGCGGCAGCACCAGCTCCATCTGCCGGAACGTGGTCCGGAACGTATCGACGACGCTGACGCCGTAGGCGATGCGGGTCCGTTCGCCGGAGGCGCCCACGCCCCAGAACTGCAGCGTGTCGGTGATGCCGTCGGCGTCGGTGTTGTGCTCGAGCACGGCCTGCTCGACGGGCGGCGTCTCGAAGCCGGCATTGGCCAGGTCGCGTTCGAGGAAGCTGGCCAGGTCGAGCGTGTGTTTCTTGGCGTTGTACATCATCGTCCGCTCGATCGAGGACTGCTGCGCGCGCTGCTGCACGTTGAAGAGCAACAGCACGATCACGCCTACGATGAGCAGCGAGATGATATGGTCGTATAAGATGATCATGGTGACAGCGGGCTAGCGGCTGCGGAGGTCAGGACCCCCACTGGGGGGAGAAGCGGCGCTTGAGCACGACGGGCGCCAGGAGGTACTTGGTCTCGTTGAGCGTCACCTCCTGATCGACGGTGAGCGTCACCTCTTTCGTCCAGGTGCGCGCGTCGGTCGGGACGCCGTTTTCGTCGACGTAGGTGACTTCGCCGGTGACGGAGAAGTTGAACGTGAGGGGGTTGTCTTCTTCGTCCCGGCCCACTTCAAAGCCGACGATGGCCGGGCCCATGCCGTCGAAGTCGTCGAGGTCGTCGCATTCGTCGGCCACCAGGCAGTTGTTTGCGGCGCCGAACTCGGCGGTGGGCGTGAGGCCGTTGAGGTCGGGGTTCTGCGGATTGACCGTCGCCTCTTCGCCGCGCGTGGCCGCGTCGAAGGGCATCGCGGCGATGGACTGCATCAGGTCCGAGCCGACGGCGTTGGCCAGCACTTCCAGCTCGATGCTGGCGAGTTCTCGTTCGGTCTCCACGATGTTGCGCTGCTGGCTCATCGAGAAGAAGATCACGAGCAACAGGGCCACGAAGGCGAGCATGGTTTCGGTCATGACGAGACGCGGTCTGTCTTGCGGTTGGGTGTTGCATTTTGCGGCAAGGGCGTGCGGCCCGTGCCGGATGCTTCGATCCTTATGCAAGAATGCATCCAGAAATGCCCTCAAACGGACTGGAAAGGGCGATTCTAGTGCTTCGGCGGCCCCTTTCCACTTCAGCATGTCTGCATACCCGGATGCCGTGCGCGGGGGCCGGGCGGCGGTTCTCGGCGCTGCGGCTCCGCCTTGCGGTACGGGAGGCAGCACCCTTCCCGGCCTCTTCCGGCCTCGATCCGGCGGGGCCGCCGGGGCGCACGCTGAACAGGGGGGCGGCTATGCGGACATCTTGAATCGGAAAAAAGGAATCAGCGAATTGCGCTTTCAGGGTGCCCGGCGGCCTCACTTTGCGGGCCGGCCCGCCCGTTATGCTTTTCTTAATTACCATTCGTAACGTCGCCCGGTAAAGCGGTAACGGGTCGTCTTGCTGTGAAAAGCGCGCATCGCAAAATGAGACGACGGCGCGGCGGTGCTGTGAAGCGCCCAGGAAACGCGGGAAAACGACAGACGGCAGCGGCTCCGTCGGAGTGCTGCCGTCCGGGAGAAAGGCGTGGGGGCGGCTTCGGCGCCCGGCGCAGGATTCGTTTTTACGCGCCGGCTAATCCGTCCTGGACCATTCGCTGTAGGAGACGCGCACGAGGCGGTCGTTGACGCCGCCCTGCCAGTACGTCGTCAGCGCGGGCGAGGCGCTGCGGTAGTAGTACTGCGCCTGGCCGCCGAAGTTGACCGCCCCGTTCGAGACGACGCTGCCGTAGAACTTCGACTGGCCCTCGGCCAGGATGTTGACGCTGTTGCCGAAGAGTTGCGCCCAGACGGTGGTCTGGCCGGCCAGGGTGGTGATGCCGCCGACGTAGAAGGCCAGCGTGCTCTCGTCGCTTCCTTCGTGGCTGGCTGGCGGCGTCTTCACCTGTGCGTTCGACTGGATGTTCAGCAGGCCGTCCACCAGCACGATGGTGTAGCCGGAGATCGACACGTTGGCGCCGCTGGTGAAGGTGAGGTTGCCCTGGATGTGCCAGACGAACGGGTCGTCGCGTGTGCCGATCATCGGCGGCAAATTGCCTGGACCGTTTACGACCACGTTGCCGATGGTGACCGAGTCCGGCAAGAGGGATATGGCCATCATCGTGGTATTCAGGGGTGGGATGAGCACGGGGGGCACCTGGTAGGCGTGCTCGCCGCCGGTGGGGTTGTCGTTGGGGTCGAAAGCGTCCTCGACCTTGCTCGAATTGGGCAGTTCGCCTACCACGAAGGTGCCGAAGCCGTCGGACTGAGCGTTGGAGCCTTCGACCGCCAGCAGGGCGTTGGTGTGCATGTCGGCGTTGGGGGGGGTGGAGCTGCCGTCGTCAGGGTCGTAGACCTCCCCCCGGGCGTTGCCGCGCAGGGAGAGGTTGCCGCCGGCCATGAGCAGGTACTGCATGAACAGCGGCGGCTCGTCGGCGATGCGGCTCCAGGGCTGGC
>JBFGTT010000238.1:0-6002 GCA_041565995.1 Rhodothermales bacterium | reverse complement strand
GTGCCTCATGCAGCGTGTGGGAGTATGGGGGTGTGGGAGGATGGGAGAAAAAAAGCCCCCACACACCCCTCCTCCCAGACTCCCATCCTTTTTACGATGTACGACGAATCATCCAGATTTCGCATCAGTCCTTTTGGTCCGCCGGCAGCACGAGGATTTCGAAGACGTTGACGTGCGGCGGGCTGGTGACGGCGTAGCGGATGGCCTCGGCGATGTCTTCGGAGGCCAGGATCTGCTTGTTTTCCCACCGGCGCCGCCACCCTTGCAGGATGGCTTCGTCGGAGATGCTCTGGTTGAGTTCGGTGGCCACGGCGCCCGGTTCGATGCACGAGACGCGGATGCGGTGATCCCACGAGAGTTCGTTGCGGAGGGCCTGCGAGAAGGCCGTCACGGCGAACTTGGTGGCGCAGTAGACGGCTCCGCCGGGGAAGATGCGCCGCCCGGCCACCGACGAGACGTTGACGAGGTGGCCGCCGCCCTGCTCGAGCATGGCCGGCAGCACCGCCGCCACGCCGTAGAAGACCCCCTTGACGTTGACGTCGACCATGCGGTCCCACTCGTCCACCTTCAGCTTCGTCACGAACGAGAGCGGCATCACGCCGGCGTTGTTGATCAGGACGTCGATGCGTCCGTAGGCGGCCAGGGTGCGCTCGGCCATGCGTTCGACGGCGGCGCGGTCGGTCACGTCGGTCGGGACGACGAGGGCGGTGCCGCCGTCGCCTTCGATGGCGGCGCGGAGGGCGTCGAGCCGGTCGGTGCGTCGGGCGGCGAGCACGACGGCGGCGCCTTCTTCGGCCAGCACGCGGGCCGTGGCCTCGCCGATGCCGCTGGAGGCGCCCGTGACGATGGCAACCTGGTTTTCCAGATGTCTCATGACGTGTCTCCCTGATTATGTAGCAGCATGGATGCGTCGCTGCCTCTCAACGTTCCCGGGCGGACTTTCCCGGTAAGATAACTCACGACCCGGACGGCCGACGGCGGACGACCGACGATCCCTCTGGCCTCTGATCTTGCTACGCCTTAAGCAAAGCGCGGCGGTCTTGCCTGATTCGTCCGCCGCGTCTAGATTACGCCGAGTCCTCACCGCGCCGTCGTCCCACGGCGGCTGACGGCTACGGTAGGCTGCCATCAACCGGGCAAGGAGGCTTTCCCATGTCAACGGAGGCGAACCGGTCCATCGTCCAGCGGTTTTTGGAGGAGCTGATCAACCGGGGCAACCTGGCCGCAGCCGACGAGCTTGCCGCCCCCGACGTCGTCCTACACCTGGCGGGTGTTGCCGAGCCGGTGCGTGGTCTGGAGGCTTTCAAACAGATAGCCCGGGGTTTCTTCACGGCCTTCCCCGACCTCCACGAAACCGTCGAGGACGAGATCGCCGAGGGCGACGTGGTGGTGCGTCGCGTGAGTTGGCGCGGCACGCACGAGGGGGCGCTGATGGGTCTGGCTGCCACAGGCAAGCAGGTCACCGTGAAGGGGATGCGCGTCTACCGCCTCAGGGCCGGCAAGATCGCGGAAGAGTGGGCGGTAGACGACACGCTGGGGCTGATGCAGCAGCTTGGCGCCCTCCCGGCGTAAGGGGGCCTGTTGGGAGGTTGGGAGGTTGGGAGTGTGGGGGTGTGGGAGTGTGGGAGTGTGGGAGTGTGGGAGGAGGGGAGTGTGGGGGGTTGGGAGGTTGGGAGGTTGAGAGGCCGTCCGACAGGACCTGACAGGTTCAGCGTTGCTCCGTCGCCGTCGTTTCCGTAGCTTTGGCTGAAGGCGCGGCGGGCCGATTCGCAGCATTCATCGCCCGGCAAGCAGGTTCTGGTAGGCACTCTTAACGTCGTCACACGTCAGGCAGGAGGATGGCTCCTCGATCCGTTCCACGGGAGGCCCCACGGGGGATGACGACAGGGGGCCTGGTCCTCGCTGTTCTGTTCGGGGGGCTGCTCGGCCTGGGGGCGTTTACGTTCCATTACGGGGCCGGGCTTTCCTATTTCAGCAAGGATCCTGCGGCGTGCGTGAACTGCCACATCATGCAGCCCCAATTCGATTCCTGGCAGAAAGCGAGTCACCACACCGTGGCCACGTGCGTGGATTGCCACCTTCCGCACGCCTTCGTGGCCAAGTGGCTCGCGAAAGGGGAGAACGGCTTGCTGCATTCCAAAGCCTTCACCTTTCAGGATTTTCACGAGCCGATTTTTATCCGGAAGCGCAATCAGCGCATCCTGCACGACAACTGCCTGCATTGCCACGCCGACCTCGTACACGAGCTGTTAGTCGGGGCGGAGACGAACCTCGATGGGGCCAGGTGCGTGCACTGTCATCGGTCGGTAGGGCACGGGGAGTCCGTGGGACTTGGCCGTTTCGAGGCCGTCGGGCCACAGGAGATCAACCAGGCGAGGAGCGAAGATGGCACCCGGTAAGTCACGCTTTCGATATGGCCTGATCGTCGTGGCCGTGGCGGCGGCGACGGCGTTGGTGACGGCGTTGCTGATGAACATTTACGAACGCCGCAGCGAGGCGAAGGAGTCGTACGTGGACCTGGCGCCGGTGGGCGAGGACGACACCGACCCGGCGAAGTGGGGGGTGAACTGGCCCAGGCAGTTCGAATCGTATCAACTGACGGCCCTCTCTACGCGGACGCGTTTCGGCGGGCACGGCGGCAGCGAGGCGCTGCCCGAGGCGAAGATCGAGCGCGATCCCTGGCTGAGGCGGATGTTCCTCGGCTACGCGTTTTCGATCGATTACCGGGACCGTCGTGGGCACGCCTACATGCTCTACGACCAGGAGCAAACCGAGCGGCTGACGAAGCCCCAATCCGGCTCGTGCCTGCACTGTCACGCCTCGATTATGCCCCTGTACCGGGAACTCGGAGACGGCGACGCGATGGCCGGCTTCGAGAAGACGCACCAGATGTCGTACCAGGCGCTCAACGCGCTGCTCCACGAGCGGGGCCACGCCCACCCGGTGTCCTGCGTGGATTGCCACAGTCCGGAAACGATGGCGTTGCGCGTGACGCGGCCGGGCTTTATCCAGGGGATCCAGGCGCTGGCCGCTTCCGAGGCGCCCCTGCCGCAGATGCCCTCGGTCGAGCGTTGGCGCGCCTCGAACCGGGCGGAGCCGTACGATCCGAACCGCCTGGCCACGCGCACGGAAATGCGTTCTTTCGTCTGTGCGCAGTGCCACGTGGAGTACTACTGCGGCAGCGCCCTCCCGCTCGAATTTCCCTGGAGCAAGGGGCTGCGCGTCGAGGACGCAGAAGCGCACTGGAACGAAACCACGCTCCCCGACGGCTCGCGATTTTACGACTACAAGCACGGCGAGACCGGCGCGGAGATTCTCAAAGTCCAGCATCCGGAGTTTGAGTTGTGGTCGCAGGGGATTCACGCACGATCCGGCGTGGCCTGCGCGGACTGCCACATGCCCTACCAGCGGGATGGCGCCACCAAGGTCTCGGACCACTGGGTGCGCAGTCCCTTGCTCAACGTGAACCGCGCCTGCCAGACCTGCCACCACATCGAGGAAAAGGAGATTCTGGCCCGTGTGGAGGCCATTCAGGAGCGCAATTTCAACCTGCTCCAACGCACGGCGCAGGCGTTGATGGATCAACTCGACGCGATCCAGGCGGCGCAACGGGCGGGCGCTACGGCGTCGCAGTTAGAGGCGGCGCTCGAATTCCAGCGCAAGGCGCAGTGGCGGCTGGATTTCATCGCCGCAGAAAACTCGATGGGCTTCCACGCCCCCCAGGAGGCGGCGCGCATCCTGGGCGAGGCGACCGACTACGCCCGCCAGGGCCAGGTAGCCGCGCTCAAGGCGACGCCGCCGGGCGCGGCGGACCGGCGGGCGACGGACGACGGGCGATAGGCGTCGCAGGGCCCGCGCGGTTCGTTGGGTTTGGTCGCTCAAAAGACCCCTTGATTCCGGTGGTCGCCGAATCGCGGGTGGGGGGTGCGTTTGAGGGGGATCTGCATCCCGCCGGTGGCTTCGAGCCAGTCGTAGAGCTCGTTGGCCAGGGTTTCGATGCGCGCTTGATGTTCGGGTGCGTCGATGAGGTTTTGCATCTCGTGCGGGTCTTCGACGAGGTCGTAAAACTCGTTCGTGTCCCAGACGCCGTGGTAGCGGATGTACTTGTACCGTTCGGTGCGGACGCCGAAGAGCGTGGGGGTGTGCGGGAAGTCGTGCTCCCAGTAGTATTCGTAAAAGATGCGGTCGCGCCAGGGCACCTCATTGCGCGCCAGCAGCGGCACGAACGAGGCCCCTTGCATGGGCGCCGGCGCGGCCAGGCCGCCGGCTTCGAGGATCGTCGGGGCGACGTCGATGTTCTGGACGAGCTTTTCGATGGGCGTCCCGCCTTCGAGCCGTTCGGGCCAGCGCACGAGCAGCGGCACCCGGGCCGATTCCTCGTAGAAGTGCCGTTTGTCGATCAGCCCATGCTCGCCGAAGGAGAACCCATTGTCGCCCATGTAGATGACGAGCGTTTCGTCGGCGAGGTCGTTTTCGTCGAGGTACGCGAGCACCGCGCCGACGCTCTCGTCGATGCCCACGAGCGTTTCGGTGTAGCGGTGGAAGAACACGTCGAAGGGGATTTGCCCGTGGTACATGTAGTCCACGCCGTGCCACGACTCGCGCTGATGCTTCACCCAGTCGGGCATGCGCTGTTCGCCGTAGTAGGCCCGGCCCCGGAGCGGCTCGCGCTCGGCGGTGCCGGTGGGCATCGGCGGCAGGCCGTAGCGGGGGGTTTGGAACGAGGGCGGATAGACGATGGGGTTGTCGCGGTGGAGGCCGGCGTGTCGTTGGGCGGGGCTAAACTCGGCGTGGACGGCCTTGTGCGAGAGGTAGAGGAAGAACGGGCGGCTCGGGTCGCGGCGGGCGAGCCACGCGACGGCGTGCTCGGTGAGCAGGTCGGTGATGTAGGTCGAGTCGCCATAGGCGATGCGTTCGCCGTTGACGTTGAGCGTGGGGTTATAGTAGACGCCCTGTCCGGGGAAGCTTTCCCAGTGGTCGAAGCCCGGCTGCGGATCGTCCGAGTGGTTGCCCATGTGCCATTTCCCGAAGAAGCCCGTCTGGTAGCCTGCCGCCTGGAGGTATTGCGGGAAAAACGTCAGGTTGCCGGGATCGGGGGCGACGTTATCGACGACGGTGTGGGTGTGCGCGTAGAGTCCGGTGAGCACCGACGCCCGGCTCGGCGAGCAGAGGGCGGTGGTGACGAAGGCGTTGGGGAAGTAGGCCCCCTCGGCGGCGAGCCGGTCGAGGTGGGGCGTTTCGAGCCACGGCACCTTGCCGGTGAAGCCCATGAAGTCGAACCGATGGTCGTCGGTCAGGATGAAGACGACGTTGCGCGGCGTGACGCCGGAGAGCGGTTCGAGCGCGAGCGGGTCGGTGGGGGCGGCGCACGAGACGGCGAGCAGGGCGAGTAGGGCGAGGGCAGGGCGCATAGGAGGGAGAGTGGGCTTCGAGGGTAAGCAAGGGGGAAGATAACAAAACTCGTGCGGGTATGGAGGTATGGGGACGTATGGACGTTGTGGAGGTATGGACGAGGGTAAGGCGCCCTACGGCTCATGCCGGACGGGGTATCACCGGCTGAGGACGACCAGGAGGTCCATCACGTTGGTGTGCGTAGGTCCCGGTTGCAGCAGCGCGCCGAGGCGCTGGAAGAACGGGTAGGCGTCGTTGTCGGCGAGGGCGGCTTCGGGGTCGAGGCCGAGGCGCCGCGCCTGCGGGGCGGTTTGCGGCGTGGCCCAGGCGCCGGCGGCGTCGGTCGGCCCGTCGATGCCGTCGGTGCCGCCGCTGAGCACGACGACGCGGCGGCGGCTGCCTTCGAGGGCGAGGGCGGCGGCGAGGGCCACTTCCTGGTTGCGCCCGCCCCGGCCCTGCCCGGTGACGGTGACGGTGGTCTCGCCGCCCCAGAGCAGGCAGGTGGGCGGGGCTTTCGGCGTCTCCAGCGCCTGCCGGGCCAGCCGCTGCCCCACCGTGCGCGCTTCGCCTTCGAGGTCGCGGGCGACGACCTGCGCCGCGTAGCCGCGTGC
>JBFGTT010000237.1:0-6008 GCA_041565995.1 Rhodothermales bacterium | reverse complement strand
GTGGTGGCGCTCGAAATCACGAACCTCTTCGACCAGCTCAACAGCGTCATCGTCAACCCCGTCACCGGCGAAGGCTACCCGGAAGTCGATCCGGTGACGACCAACTTCGTGGCCTTGCGCGACGACGGCAACTTCGACGTGCCCATCGGGACGCGCAATCCGCGTTACGACGATCCGAGGACCAGCGGCCTGCCGCCGTTCAACCCGGCCCGCTTCCTGCCCCAACGGCACGTGACGCTGGGACTTTCCTATCGGTTTTAGCCATGATGCCACGCTGCAAATACAAAGGGATGGGCGTATGGGGGCATGGGCGTGAAAATTCCTCCCACACGCCCATCCACCCAGGCTTGCTATACTACAACGAGACCCCCATCCTCCCCCACATTCTTGAACAACAACGGCGCCGTCGGATTTGATATCACAGGTCCGATCTGCCTGCCCCCTTGTGCCGTTCGAGCGCCAGGTCGATGAGCTTGCCGCTCTGATAGACGACGGGGATGTAGAGGTTTTCGTCGATCGAGAGCGAGATGAGGTTGACGGAGTCGCCCTGGTAGAATTTCCAGAGGGCGGCGAAGTGGCCTTTGCCGAAGCGGATGGCGTAGGTTTCGAAGCCGTCGCCGTCTTCGTAGGGTTCGTCGAAGAAGGCGAGGCGGGTGTCGGGGGGGCCGTATTTATCGGTGAAGAAGGCCACCAGGGCGTGGTAGGTGGCCAGCAGGTCGGCTTCGTCGGGTTGGATGACGGCGCGGGCGGTGTGCATCTGGTCGTCGACGAAGCCGAGGAGCCAGAAGGCGACCGCTTTGCCGGCGAAGGTGCCGCCGTCGCAGACCAGGTTGTCGGCGTTGCTGTGGGCCAGGTCGAGCGCGATGCCTTCGTGTTGGAGCAGCAGGCTGCGCGCCTCGGCCAACGACGCGCCGAAGTCGATGTCCAGGAAGCCGTCGAGGCGGCGGTCCTGGGCGCAGGCGGGCACGGCGGCGGCGCCCTGCGCCAGGCAGGCTATCGCCAGCGCGAGCGTCAGCGCGGCGACGTACCGGGTGGAGGATCCTTGCATGGGGGCGACCGGGTCTGGTGGCAGAAGGTCGGTACGAGAAGGTATCGGTGCCTGTGCTTCCGGCTAAAGGCGGGCGCGCCGGGTTCCCCGGCAGGCTGCTACGGCGTCGTGGGCGGGTAGCTTTGCCAGAGCACGTTCAGGATCATCCACCGGCCCTCGATCTTGGCCAGGTGCATGTAATCGACGCCCCAGAGGGCGCTGAGCTTGACGGTGGCCGTCTGGTCCATCAGGTCGAGGATGTCGATCTTTTTGGGCGCCTCCTCCACCTTGCGCCGGTTGTCCTCGTTCCAGGTGCCGGCCAGTTCGACGAGTTGTTCGAACGTCATCCGGCCTTCCCGGTAGGTGTCGGCGTCGTTGCCGCGCCAGTAGCCGACTTTCGCCAGCGACGGGTGGACGCTGCGCTCGATGCGTTCGGGCTGCACGTGGTAGACGCCCTCGACGTAGTCGAGCACGGCCTGCCGGACGGCTTCGCGCTCGGCGTCTTCGACGGGTGCCTGGAGGGCCTGGGCCGGCAGCGCCACGGGCGTGGCGAGCCAGAGCACGAGGGCGAGGGGAAACAGCTTTTTCATGGCCTTTCTCCGCGTGGGTGGGACGGCCAAT
Source organism: Rhodothermales bacterium (assembly GCA_041565995.1). Taxonomy (GTDB): domain Bacteria; phylum Bacteroidota; class Rhodothermia; order Rhodothermales; family JBFGTT01; genus JBFGTT01. Next base: position 4,360 of record JBFGTT010000237.1, on the reverse strand, counting down.
GCGAACCTGCAAGGCGATGTAGACGAGCGTTCGGGGAAAAGGTTAGCCTCTGCTGCCGGAGTCATCATTGCGTGAAGCACGAGATGCTTTACGGTAGTTTTTCGAGATCGTCCAGATCTTTATGACGTCCACTCGCCCGCTTGTTCTTCTTCAGATCGGGCAGGCTGATAATGGGTACGGGCAGGTCTTCTATCTGAGCTATCAATTTTCGCCGATAACACGCCTCAAACGTCACCCCTGAAATGGAAGTCTGCACTTCGATACGAAGCGGTGGATACCCCATCCGCACGATGCGATCCTTCTGCAAAAACAAATCTGCCGACAACGCGGGCACGTCGAAGCCGAACGCCTTGAGCGCGGCCACCAGGTTTTCTGCATTTTCTCGATCTATCGCAACCCAGACGTCGATGTCATCGGTCGTTCTCGGATATCCGTGATAGGCCACCGCGTAGCCGCCGATGAGCAGGTACCTAACGTCGTGGTCGTTCAACAACTTCAAGAACGCGCTGAACTCGGTCGGTAGCCGGATCGTAGTCATAGTTGAGTTGTCGCATGAGTTCGACGGCTTCGAGGCGCTCGTGCGGCGTCTTGCTGAGCCAGTAGCGTTTGAGGTCTTCTTCCTGTTCATCCATCGAGATGACGGAGAACGCCGTCCGGTCGATGCGTAGCGCGTCTTTTTTCACCGTTCTCGATCCGTTGATGGGCGTGATGGACCGAAGCATATACCTCGCGTTGAGCAGCGTGCCCGGTAGTCTTCAAACGACGCAGGACGACAGACGAAGGACGACCGATGCGGGGGGCAGGCTGAATCCCCCGGATCCCTGGATCAAGTCCAGGGCAGGCTGAGTCCGGGGCGGGCTTGGCAGGCTCGGTCGTTCCGGCAGCCTTGCGCTCACCGGTCGCAACCCGGGTTAATATACGGCGGCGGCGTTTGGCGAAACGGGTAGGCGCTGCCTTCGCCGCGTTAAAAGGGTGCGAAGAGCGGCGTCGGGGGGGCTGCGCCGCGCGGCGTTTCTCGCGGCGCTGCCCTAACTTCCTGCCCGGCCGTTCGTCCGTCCAACCGACGCATTCATGGATCTGCCTCGCTGTAGCGGCCTGTTGCTGCACGTCACCTCGCTGCCCTCTCGCTTCGGCATCGGCGACCTGGGGCCGGCGGCCTACCGCTTCGCCGACCTGCTGGCCGGCGCCCGGCAGCGCGTCTGGCAGATGCTGCCGGTCGGCCCCGTCGGCCTGGGCCATTCGCCTTACGCCAGCCCCTCGACCTTCGCCGGCAACCCGCTGCTGCTCAGCCCCGACGTGTTGCGCGACGAGGGTCTGCTGCACGCGGACGACCTGGCCGGCGCGCCCGCCTTCGCCGACGACCACGTCGATTTCGAGCGCGTCGCTCCCTATAAGTATCCCCTGCTCGAACGCGCTTTCGACCGCTTTGAAGCCCACGCCGACGACGCTGCGCACGCCGCCTTCGAGGGCTTTTGCGAGGCCCACGCCGCCTGGCTGGACGACTACGCCCTCTTCGCGGCCCTCCGGGACGCCCACGAGGGCGGTTGGACCGGCTGGCCCGACGGCCTGGCGCGCCGCGACGCCGACGCCCTGGCCCGCGCCCGCGAGGCCCTGGCCCGCCCCGTGCAACGGCACGCCTTCTGGCAGTTCCTCTTCGAGCGCCAGTGGCAGGCCCTCCGCGCCCACTGCCGCCGTCGCCGCCTCCACCTCCTCGGCGACCTGCCCATCTACGTGGCCCACGACAGCGCCGACGTGTGGGCCGACCCGGCGCTCTTCCACCTCGACGAGGCCGGCAACCCGACGGTCGTGGCGGGCGTACCGCCGGACTACTTCAGCGCCACCGGCCAGCGCTGGGGCAATCCGCTCTACCGATGGGACCGCATGCAGCACGACGGCTTCGCCTGGTGGATCCGCCGCATCGAAGCGGCCCTCCGGCGCTTCGACCTGCTCCGCCTGGATCACTTCCGGGCCTTCGCCGCCTTCTGGGAGGTGCCCGCCGAGGAAGAGACCGCCATCCGGGGGCGGTGGGTGGAGGCGCCCGGCGAGGCGCTCTTCGAACACGTCGAGAGCGCGCTGGGGCGCCTGCCGCTGCTGGCCGAAAACCTGGGCCTCATCACCGACGAGGTGACGGCCCTGATGGCGCGCTTCGCCCTGCCGGGGATGGCGGTGCTGCAGTTCGGCTTCGGCGGCGACGCCGGCTCCGAGCACCTGCCGCACAACTACACCCCGGAGACCGCCGCTTACACCGGCACGCACGACAACGACACGCTCGTGGGCTGGTGGCGCCTCGAGGCCGAGCACATGACGCGCCAGCGCGCCTACGCCCGGCACTACCTCGGCCTGCGTCCGGAGGACGAGCGGGAGGTCCACTGGCACGGCATCCGCCTGCTGATGGCGTCGGTGGCGCGGCTCGTCGTCACGCCGGTGCAGGACGTGCTGGGGCTGGGCAGCGACGCCCGCATGAACACGCCGGGCCGGGCGAGCGGCAACTGGACCTGGCGCCTGCGCCCCGACGCGTTCGAGCGGCTCGAAGGCGAGCCGGCCCGTCGCCTGCGCACCCTCACGCAGACCTACGGACGCACCGAGGACCGGCAGCCGCCGCCCGACTGAGCGGGGCCTTCGGGGTGTGGGAGGATAGGTCTCTACGAAGCGGCCTCACGTTATACGTTTCAGGTTCTTGTTAGCTTGTCAGCAGGGGGGCGGCGCAACGCTTTGCCGCCGCCGCCGTACCCCATCAAACCACCGGCAGGGTTCACCAGACGAGCAAGCCTCCGATGAACGAAAGACGCGCTTCCGATCTTCCCGACGTGGACACCCTGATTCGCCTGATCGACTCCATCTTTGCCGACATCAACATCGGGCTGCTCGTCTATCACGTCGAGGAACCGAGCGACATCGCCAGCGCCCGGCTCGTTTACGTCAACCAGGAGGCGTCGCAGTACACCGGCGCCGACTTGCGAACGCTGGTCGGGAAGCCCATTTTTGAGGCTTTTCCGGCGCTGGTCGGCAGCGACGTGCCGGTCCTCTACGCCGAGGTGTTGCGCACGAAAACGCCCCGCCAGCTGGGCACCGTCGAGTACGGCGACGAGCACCTGGCGAAGCAGTTTTACGCCGTCAAAGCCTTCCCGATGCCCAACGACTGCCTCGGCGTGGCCTTCGAAAACATCACGTTGCGCAAGCGTGTGCAGGAGATGGTCAGGAGCCAGACGCAGCACCTGGCCGAGCGACACGAGAAGCTGGAGAAGACCGTCGCGGCGACGGCGCGGGACCTGTCGGAAGCTTTGCAGCTGCTACAAGCCGAGGGCGAGGCGCTCCGGGCCGCCGCCGACCGCCTGACCGGCGAAGAGCGCGAGCGGTTGGAGCGGATCACGGCTACGTCGAAGCAGATGGCCCAGCGCCTCGCCGCCCTCGCGGCGCAGGCCGTGCACGCCTAGCCGGGCAACGTTGCGGCCTCTGGCCTGAGGCGCCGTCCTACAGCACCGCCTTGAGCACCATCAACTCGTGCGGATCGACCGGGACGGGCCGCTTCGGGGCGTAGGCGGCCTGCGTTGGGATGCTCTCAAAGATCACGTCCCAGCCTTTGGGCGCGCCGGCGGGGGCCTCCGGGAGCTTGAAAGGGACGGCTTCTTCGCCGGCGTTGAAGAGCAGCATCAGCGTGTCGTCGTGCAGCGCGCGGCCCTGTGCGTCGGTGCCCCGGATGCGGTCGCCGCGCAGGAGCAGCCCGAAGGCGTGCAGGGTCGGGTGTCGCCAGTCTTCGCCGGTCATCTCGCGGCCTTTGGGGTGCCACCAGAGCGCGTCCTTGACGCCGTCGGCGTCGGCCTTGCCGGTGAGGAAGCGGTGGCGGCGGAAGCTGCGGTGCGCCTTGCGAAAGTCGACGAGCTGGCAGACGAAGTCGAGGAAGCGCTGCCGGCGTTCGTCGAGCACCCAGGGGTAGTAGTTGATCTCGTTGTCCTGGTTGTAGGCGTTGTTGTTGCCGCGCTGTGTGCGCGAGAGTTCGTCGCCGCCGAGGAGCATCGGCACGCCCTGCGAGAGCAGCAGCGTCGCCATCAGGCTGCGCTTGAGTGCCTCGCGCCGGGCCAGGATCTTGGGGTCTTCCGTCGGGCCTTCGACGCCGCAGTTGGTGCTGTAGTTGGCGTCGCTGCCGTCGCGGTTGCCTTCGCCGTTGATCTCGTTGTGCTTCTTTTCGTAGCTGACCAGGTCTTCGAGCGTGAAGCCGTCGTGGGCGGTGACGAAGTTGATCGAGGCAAACGGGCGGCGGCCCGAGAGTTCGTAGAGGTCGCTCGACCCCGTGGTTCCACGAGCGGTTGTCGTCGGTGCCGTCTCGGTTGCCCTCGCCGTTGGCCTGGTTGTGCTTGTGGTC
>JBFGTT010000236.1:0-6018 GCA_041565995.1 Rhodothermales bacterium | reverse complement strand
CCCCGGCGTCAGCCCAGGACGTTCAGGGCTTCGATGAAGAAGAGCAGCAGCGCCACGAACGCCACAGTAGCCAGGCTGATCGTCCAGACCTGCCCTTTGCGGATGCACAGGATCACCAGCACCAGGGGGCCGAAGAGCGTGATGAGGTTGATGGGGAGCGTCACCACCTGGAGCGTCCACCATTCCTCGACGAGCCTGGGGAAGCCGAACCAGAAGAAGCGGTTGAAGAGCATCAGGGACGCCGCCAGGATCAGCAGCAGGTCCGTATGCCTTTCCAGCGAGGATGCGTAGACGACCTCTTCGCCGGCCAACGCGTAGCCGCAGTGCTTGCAGAAGACGGCTTCGTCGGCGTTCGGGTGCTGGCACATTGGACAGTTCATGGCAGCCGTAGGATCTGGGTTCAGTGCCCGTAGGAGGGAAGCAGCCTGTTGACGCCGGAGACGGTCTGGTCGTCGAGCGATGCCACGTATTCTTCGTAGAGTTGAGGAAATTGCCGCCTGGCAAAGGCCAGCAGGTTCAGGTACCTGCTGATCAGGTGCGGATGGGTGGAGAGCAGCCGGGCGATCATCGCGAAGAGGTTGCCTCTGATCTCCAGGCCCTGCTGAACCAGGCCCTGAAAGTTCACCCTGGACGCCAGCTCGTTGCCCACCATAAACTTGTCGAAAGCCAGCATGGCCTGGCGCAGGTCTTCGCACACGGCCAGGCCGATCTGGTCGCCCGAGTACTGCGTGGCGCGGTAGTAGGGGAGGATGAAGAAGTTGAAAATCTTGATCTTCTCGATGCTTTCGATGAGGATGCGCAGGAAGTCCAATCGATAGTGCTTGGCCTGCAGCGCCCCGATGAACCGCGCGATGATCCATCGCATCTGCACCAGTTTCTGCTCCTGGATCATGTCCTGGACCAGTGCCGAGTTCAAAATGATGAACTTAGTCCGGAAGAACTTGGCGAGCAAGGCGTTGACGGTCCCCTCTTCGATCACGAACACGCCGATGTTCTCCTTGTAATCCAGCACGTGCTTGACTTCGAGGAGCACCTCGTGCACTTCGGGGAAGTTATGCTTCGAGACGCGCACCGAGTTGGCCGTCAGCCTGGCTTTCAAGACTTCCAGGCCGAACCACACGCCGAAGGCGATCAGGCCGACGTAGATCAGGACAATCCCGTAGGAGAGGAAGGTCAGATACAGCGCGAGGAGCGCAACGGGGGCGCACACGACGAGGGCCAGCACAAACCTCGATTCTTCCGTCGGATGCAGGTACTGTTTCAGGTCACTCGGGCGGATTTTCCGTTTGAGCTGATCCATGGGCACGAGTCGGGTCCCATCTACTTCGCAGAAGGTCGCCTCCTCGTTGTACGTTCTGGCGCAGTTCGGGCAGATGAGTTCCATGGCCGGATCCCCTCGTCGTCACATGGCGGGTGCGGGCTGTTGGAGGTTGGAAAAACTAACGATAATCGGTGCAACGGATAAATGCAAGGCGAGGCGGCGGCGCGCAAAAATAGCGGGGGCGCCCCGCCGAGATGTTGTCGGCAGGGCGCCCCCCCGGTGCGCGGGTTATTGGCGTCAGGGCCGCTCCATCCAGAAATCGTAGGCGCCGCTGCCGCTGTAGGCGTAGATGCGCCAGACGTAGTAGCCCGAGGAGCCGGTGTAGACCACGTCTTCGTTGGAGGTGCTGGAGATGCCGCTGGCGACGTTGACCCAGTACCAGCCGTTCCACTTCTGCAGGTAGAGGTCGAAGTCGGCGCCGGAGGAGGGGCCGCGCAGGTAGCCGCGATGGGTGCCCGACCCGCTGTAGTAGTAGGTGCCGTTGGGGTGGTAGTCGTAGTCGCCGGTGCCCGAGAGCGAGCCGGCGTAGTGCTCGCAGTTGGTGCAGGGCGCGCCGCCGCCGCCGGGTTCTTCTTCCGTCAGCGGGCTGTAGAGCAGCAGGTTGGGCGAGCCGCTGCCGGGGTTCGAGACGCGACCCGACGAGGCCGAGCTGAGGATGGCGTTGGCGACGGTGGCCGGAGCGGCCGAGGGGTTGTCTTCGAGGTAGAGCGCCGCCACGCCCGCCACGTGGGGCGTCGCCATCGACGTGCCGCTGATGGTGTTCGTGGCCGTGTTGCTCGTGTGCCACGCCGAGGTGATGCTCGAACCGGGCGCGAAGAGATCGACGCAGGTGCCGTAGTTCGAGAACGACGAGCGCGCGTCGGTGCTGGTGGTCGAGCCGACCGTCAGGGCCGCAGCCACGCGGGCGGGGGACCCGTTGCAGGCGTTGGCGTTCGAGTTGCCGGCGGCCACGGCGTAGGTCACGCCCGCCGCAATCGAGTTGTTGACGGCGTTGTCGAGCGCCGTGCTTATGCCGCCGCCGAGGCTCATGTTGGCGACCATCGGCGTGGCGGGATTGTTTTGCTTCTGCTGGGTGACGTAGTCGATGCCGGCGATGACCTGGCTGTTGCTGCCCGATCCGCTGCAGTTGAGCACGCGCACGGCCACGAGGCTGACGCCCTTGGCGACGCCGTAGGTGGTGCCGCCGACGGTGCCGGCCACGTGGGTGCCGTGGCCGTGGCAGTCCTGCCCGTTCTGCCCGTCGCCGATGGCGTCGTAGCCCACCGAGGCGCGCCCGCCGAAGTCGTTGTGGCTGGTGCGGATGCCGGTGTCGAGGATGTAGGCTTTCACGCCGGCGCCGGTGGGCGTGTAGGTGTAGGTGTTGTTGAGCGGCAGGTCGCGCTGGTCGATGCGGTCGAGGCCCCAGGTAGCGCCGGTCTGCGTGCCGTCGAGCGAGACGCGCCGGTCCTGCTCGACGAAGGCGACGTTGGGGTTTTTCTTGAGGGCCTCGACGGCCTGCTCGGAGAGCGCGGCGGCGAAGCCTTTGAGGGCGCTGCCGTAGCGGTGTGTGAGGGCGCCGCCGTGCGCGGCGGTCATCTGTTGTGCCAGGGCCTGCGGGTTGCGCACGTCGCCCCGGAAGACCACGATGTACTGGCCGGGAATAAACTCGCCCAGCGTGCCGTCCACCTTGCCGGCGCTCTCGTCGGGCACCTGGTCGAAGGTGCCTTCGGGCACCGGCTTATCCGAGGTTTCGGGCGTCACCGAAGAGATGGTGCCTTCGTCGCAGCCGACGAGCAGCAGGGCACAGACGGCCAGCAGGCCGAGGAGGGACTTCATCGATGGTTTCATGGCGCTGGTGAGGATTGGGGGGTGAGAGAAAGAGACGAGGCGCCGCTACGAAGGGCATGGCGCGAGCAGCCGATCCTTCGTAAGTACGACGCCGTGGTGGGCAGCGGAGCCGCCGGAAGCGCTTCCGGCAGGCGAAGCGCCCCAAGAATACGTCGCTGTTTGCAAAGGCAATGTAGGACGCCGCTGTTTCTTCGCGTAAGAATTTCGGACGCCTACGTGTAGGACTGTTCCTACGCAGGCACGCTTCCGATTGCTTTATTTAATCCTGCGTTTATGCTTCGCCTTGCACCGCGCTGTATCATGGCGCCCCCCTTATGAAATGCAGAGGCCAAGCCTCGCCGGGACCGCAACCCTCGGAAGCCGGAGCACCGGCTCGTGCTGCTGACGCCAACCTAGAGGATCGATGAAACACGGCTTGCTTTTCCTCGTCCTGCTGCTCGCGCCGGGTGGGCTGCCTGCGCAGGCGCAGTTCACCGTCAAGGCGGGGGTGGACCTGCTGGGCACGTACACATCGTCCGGCACCGTTCCCGAGGGCTTCGCCCGCGTGCCGGGGCAAGGGACGTTTCTGACCACCCGCAAGCTCCGGTCTTCCACGGCCACCTCGCCCGGCGTCCTCGTCGGCGGAGAGTTCGCCGACGGGGGGCGGCTGCAGGTGGGCCTGGGCGTCGAACACCTGTTTCCTCGCGCGCTTGAAAGCCACGACGGCACGTTCTCCTTCACGTCGGTCTACGCCCTGGTGCGCGGTAAGCTCGACCGCCGCGTCTCGCCCGTCGGCGGAGCGCGCTTCGGCTGGACGCGCTTCCACGGCGACGACCGCTTCACCGACCCGGACTACACCGGCGTCGATTATCACGGGCTGAACGAAGAGGTGTCCGTCCACCTGCGCAGCGGATTTCACTACGGTCTCAGCGGAGGGATCGCCGTCGGCAAGGTCCGCGCCGAGACAATCCTGGCGGTTTACACGGGCCGCCGCATCGTCCGCGAAGTCGCCGACAACGTGAACCAGGTGAACCAGGATACCTCCATCAAGGCGCGCTACTCGAAGTTCGGCTTTGTGGTGAGCTACAGCTTCTAGGAGACGAAGGACGACCGCCGAGGGACGGCCGAAAAACGTGACGTCACTCGTCGTTCGTCCCTCGGCGGTCGTCTATGCGCTTTTCTTCCTCCATACTTCGCACGTCCGGCGAAACGAGAGGCGTCCATGCGCGGTCTCAACGCGTGATGCGAACCGCCGTGTTTCAAAGCGCGCGATCTGGAGGAAGAGTCGATGATTGCTCAGCAAACGATGACGAACGCCCGGCGCCTTCTGGACGACCTGGGCCTTGCGGACAGGCCCTGCGGCCTGGTGATCGGCAGCCGGTATAAGGAAGGCTCCGGCCCCCGCCTCGCGACCCGAAGCCCCATCGACGGCGAGCCGATTGCCGAGGTCGGCACGGCGAGCGTCGAAGAGGTGGTGCGGGGCGTCGCCGCAGCCGCCGAAGCCTTTCTGGCGTGGCGGACGGTGCCGGCGCCGGTGCGGGGCGAACTCGTGCGGCGCTACGCGCACAAGCTGCGCGAACACAAAAAAGATCTGGGCGCGCTGGTGACGCTCGAAGTCGGCAAGATCCCGGCGGAGGCCGAGGGCGAAGTCCAGGAGATGATCGACATCTGCGACTTTGCCGTGGGCCTGAGCCGCCAGCTCTACGGGCTGACTATCCAGAGCGAGCGTCCCGAACATCGACTGACCGAACAGTGGCATCCGCTCGGCCCCGTCGGCGTCATCACGGCGTTCAACTTTCCCGTGGCCGTCTGGGCCTGGAACGCCGCACTGGCGCTGGTCTGCGGCGACCCGGTGGTCTGGAAGCCCTCCGAAAAGGCGCCGCTGTGCGCGCTGGCCTGCCACGCGCTCTTGCAGGACGTGCTCGACGACTTCGAGCAGGCGCCCGAGGGGTTGATCGTGTTGGTCAACGGCGGGCGCGAGGTGGGGCAGGCGGTGGCGGCCTCGAAGTGCCTGCCGCTGATCTCGGCGACGGGGTCGGTGCCGATGGGCCGCGCCGTGGGGCAGACCGTGGCGGCCCGGCTCGGACGCGCGCTGCTCGAACTCGGCGGCAACAACGCCATGATCGTCACGCCCAGCGCCGACCTCGACCTGGCCTTGCGGGCCATCACCTTTGCCGCCGTGGGCACGACGGGGCAGCGCTGCACCACGCTGCGCCGGCTGATCGTCCACCGCGCCGTCAGGGACGAACTCGTCGAGCGGCTCAAGAAGGTCTACGGCACCATCCGGATCGGCGATCCGCGTGAGGACGGCGTGCTGATGGGGCCGCTGATCGACGAGCAGGCCGCCGCGCAGATGGCCCGCGCGCTCGACCGCGCCCGCGCGCAGGGCGGCGTCGTCTGGGGCGGCGAGCGCCTCACCGAAGGCGTGCCCGGCGGGGCCTACGTGCGGCCCGCCCTCGTCGAGATCGCCCACGACGCCGAGGTCGTCCACACCGAGACGTTCGCGCCCATCCTCTACGTGCTCGCCTACGAGGATTTCGAGGAGGCCGTGGCCGTGCACAACGAGGTGCCGCAGGGGCTTTCGAGCGCCATCTTCACCAACGACGTCGTTGAGGCCGAGCGTTTCTGCGGCCCCACCGGCAGCGATTGCGGCATCGCCAACGTCAACATCGGCACCAGCGGCGCGGAGATCGGCGGCGCTTTCGGCGGCGAGAAAGACACCGGCGGTGGGCGCGAGAGCGGCTCCGATGCCTGGAAGAACTACATGCGCCGCGTCACCAACACCGTCAACTACGGCCACGCCTTGCCGCTGGCGCAGGGCATCACGTTCGAGGTCTGATAATTAACCGTCGGCGCGTTATCTTGGCGTGCCGCGTCGTCCCCTTTTCTGT
>JBFGTT010000235.1:0-6038 GCA_041565995.1 Rhodothermales bacterium | reverse complement strand
GTTGCCGAGGTCGGCCGTGCCGGCGGCGTCGGTGCCGATGAAGTTGCCGGCGACGACGTTGCCCGTCGTGCCCGCGTCTAAGATAGACACGCCGCTGCCGGCGTTGCCGCTGATGACGTTGCGTTCCTCGGTGTCGCTGGTGCCGTCACCGTCGGTGCCGATGAGGTTGTCCGTAGCGGTACCCTCGATCCGGACACCATTGAAACCATTGCCCAGGGCGGCCGTGCCGGCGGCGTCGGTGCCGATGAAGTTACCCGCCACCACGTTGCCTGATGCGCCCAGGTTGGCGATCAAGACGCCGCGATTGTTATTGCCGCTGATGAGGTTGCCCTCGTTGGCGTCATTGCTACCGTCACCGTCGGTGCCGATGATATTCGATTGCACGCCGTCGATCACAACGCCGCTGCCGGTGTTGCCCAGGTCGGCGTCGCCGTCGGCATCGGTGCCGATGAAGTTGCACTCGACCGTGTTGCCGTCGCTGCCGTTGATCTCGACGCCGTCGCCGCCGAAGTTGCGGACGTTCAGCCCCCGGATCGTCGAGCCGTCCGAGCCGGCGCCGAGCGTCAGCCCGTCGAAGGCCCCGCCGCCGCCGTCGAGGATGACGATGTAGGCCGGGCGCGTCGGGATCGGGTTCGAGCACACACCCGGATCGTCCGGCTCCGTAGCGCCGTCGATGACGACCGGGTCGGTGATCGTCGGCAGCGCCGTCGCGGGCGTGATCACGTCCGGCCCCGCGCCGGCGATGTTGAAGTCGATGGTGTCGAGGCCGGGGGTGGTGTTGGCGCACGTAATGGCGTCGCGTAGCGAGCCGGCCCCGCTGTCGTTGGTGTTCGTTACCGTCAGCGAACACGCCGCTGCTCGCTCAAGCGCACCGGCATCCACCGTGCCGTCCTCGATCCGGGGAAAGCCCATGCCGCGCTGGTCGGTAGTCTGCCCGCCGGGCACCTTCGTGTTGTCGCCCAGGTCGATGGCCGGGCTGGTGTCGGCTTGCAGGTGCGTCTGGGTCGGCCCGCCGTTGTCGGCCAGGGCGGCGAGTTGCGGGTCGGCCGTCGAGGCGATGGTGCCGGTGAAGTTGATCGCGCTCTCGATCAGGTTGCCCGTGCCGCTGGTGATGCCCGCGCCGGTGTTGATCGTGTCGCCGTTGAAGTCCTTGCCGAGGCCGACGCTGCTGGTCGAGTTGGCAACGATGGCGTTGTCGAGGACGACGGTGGCAGGGCCTACCGCGCCGTCGCCGAGGTTAAAGATGCCGCCGCCGCCGTCGTCGGCGGTGTTGAGGTTGAACGTGACGTTCTGCACGGTGACGCTGCCGCTGTAGTTGAAGACGCCGCCGCCGAGGCCGTCGCCGTCGTTGCCGCCGCTGCCGCCCGCGGCCGTGTTATTGCTGAAGGTGCTGTTGCGCAGGGTCACGGTGCCGGCGTTGTTGAAGACCGCCCCGCCCATGCCGCCGCCGCCGCCGCCCCGTCCGCCGGGCTGGTTGACGCTGCCGCCCGAGGTGCCGTTGGCGCCGTTGCCGCCGCCGAAGCCGCCGCTGCCGCCGCTGCCGGCTGCCTGGCCGTTGGAGCCGCCGCCCCCGCCGCCCCCGCCTGCGCCGATGTCGCCGTCGCCGCCGTCGCAGGCCGGGTTGTTGGCCGTGCCGCCGCCGCCGCCGCCCGCCCCGCCGAGGGAGGTGCCGGGGTTGCCGTCGCCGCAGGTGTCGCCTGCGCCGCCCGCGCCGCCGCCGTTGGCACCGCCGCCGCCGGGGGTATCAATGGGCGTGGCGTTGCCGCCGTTGCCGTTGGCGCCCGCGCCGCCGCCGCCGCCGCGCGGGTTGCCGTTGGGATCGAGGATAGTGCCGCCGTCGCCACCCTGGGCCGTGTTGCTGGTGAGCGTGCTGTTGAGGATGGTCAGCGTGCCGCCGTCGTTGAAGACGGCCCCGCCGAAGCCGCCGCCGCCGCCGCCGCTGCCGCCGCGCCGGCTCGAGCCGCCGTTAAAGCCGTCGGCCAGGCCGTTGGTGAGCGTGATGAACTCCAGCGTCAACGTGCCGGCACCGGTGACGAGGAAGTGCCGCCTGGTGCCGCCGGCGTCGATCACGAGCATCGAGGCGCCGGATCCGTCGATGGTGATGTCCGTGCTGATCTCGAAGGCCGAGGGGCCGAAGCCCGCCGCATTCGTCCCCGACGTGAGCGTGATCGTCGTGCCGGCCGGCAGGCTGAAGACGATGGTGTCGGCGCCGCTGCCGGTGGCGCACCCGCCGACGGCGCTGTCGGTGTTGGCCGAATCGATGGCCTCGCGTAGCGTGCAGCCGCCCGTCCCGTCGTCGGTGGCGCTATCGACCGTGATGGTGTTGGCGTAGGCCGGCAGGGTGAAGCCGACGAGGGCCAAAATCAGGCAAAGCACGCCCAGGCGCGCGGTGAAGCGAGGGAGCGAGGCGCCGAGCGCCGCCGAGGTTGTAGCCGAATCCATCATAATCGCAGGCGGGTGAATGGAGCGTACGGCGGCCGTACGTCCGCCGGGTTGGGTGGGGGAAGGTCGCCACCGAGGCTGCGCGCACCGCCGCGGCGCGCCCTGTCGCAGCCGGCATGTCCTTGAACAGGCGACGGCGCCTGCCCCGTCCTCGCACGATGAGGTGAGGAATCATGCTCGCTCCTTTCCGGCCTGCATCTGGCAGCGCCCGTCGCTAAACAACCGGCATAATACGGACATTATTTAGGGGATGCAAAACTACGAACGCCGGGCGGTGGCACGGCGACCCTGGACACGCGGGCCGGTCGGCGTTTTCGGCAGCAGCATTGCCTGGCACCCGCGTTTCGGCTACCTTGACGGAACGCGCCGTCGCCGCGTACCGGCGCGCGCATCGGCAGGCACACGCCTGGCGCAGGAGGTTGCGATAGCGTGCTTCGCCCTGCCCTGTCAGGCGTTGGTTCACGACACGACGGCCTGCGGTTCGCATCATCACAGGGTCAACCGGTGAGGCACGCTCGAAAACATGGAGGGACGCTCCCATCCGTTCAGTGCGGCAGCGCAGCGCTACCGGTACGTCATCGGCATCGACCTGGGCACCACCAACACGGCGGTCGCCTACGTGGACCTGGCGCGCAAGCCGGGCAAGGCCGCGCGCCGGGCCATCGCGTCGTTCGAGGTGCCGCAGGTGGTGGGGCCGGGCGCGTTCGCGACGCAGCCGGTGCTGCCCTCCTTCTGCTACCTGCCCGGCGCCTACGACTTGCCCGCCGGCAGCACGGCCTTGCCCTGGGACGCCGACCGTGCCTACGTCGTCGGCGCCTTCGCCCGCGAACAGGGCGCGCGCGTGCCGGGACGCCTGGTGGCCTCGGCCAAGTCCTGGCTCTGCCACGCCGGCGTGGACCGCACCGCGCCCATCCTGCCCTGGGGCGCGCCCGACGAAGTGCCGAAGGTGTCGCCCGTGGCGGCCACCACGCGCTACTTGCAGCATCTGCGCGAAGCCTGGAACGCGCAGCAAGCCGGCAAAGACGCCGGCCACGCCTTCGAAGACCAACTCCTCATCCTCACTGTCCCCGCCTCGTTCGACGAAGTGGCGCGCGAGTTGACCGTCGCCGCCGCGCGCGAGGCCGGCCTGCCGCACGTGGTCCTGCTCGAAGAGCCGCTGGCGGCCTTCTACGCCTGGCTCTCCGACCACGCCGCCGCCTGGAAAAAGCAGATCAACGAGGGGCACCTGATCCTGGTCTGCGACGTCGGCGGCGGCACCACCGACTTCTCCGTCGTGGGCCTGCGCCGGGGCGAGGACGGCCTCGGCTTCGACCGCCTCGCCGTCGGCGACCACCTGATGCTCGGCGGCGACAACATGGACTACGCCCTCGGACGGCACCTCGAAGCCCAACTGGCCGGCGGGCCGGGCCGCCTCGACGTGCAACGCTGGCATCAACTCGTGCATGCCTGCCGCCAGGCCAAAGAACGGCTGCTCGGCGACGAGGACGAGGCCGACGCCGTGGACGTCACCGTGCTGGGCGCCGCCGGAAAGCTCATCGGCGGTACGCTCAAAGGAAGCCTCACCCGGCAGGACGTCCGCCGCCTGGTCCTCGACGGCTTCTTCCCCGACGCGGAGCTGGAGACCCCGCTGGCCGAAGGACGCCGCGAGGGCCTGACCGAACTGGGGCTACCCTACGCCCAGGATCCGGCCATCACCCGGCACCTGGCGGCGTTCTGGCGGCGTTCGCTGCCGTACGTGGAGCAGGCCACGGGGCGGGCGGAGGCCTACCCCGACTTCCTCCTGTTCAACGGGGGCGTCTTCACGCCGGCGGCCCTACGCGCGCGCGTGCAGGAGGTCGTCCGGGGATGGTTTGAGCCGGTGGCCGGGGCGGGCTGGGCGCCCGTCGCGTTGAGCAATCCCCGCCTGGACGCGGCCGTCGCCACGGGCGCCGCCTACTACGGCCTGGTGCGCCTGGGCGAAGGCGTCCGCGTGGGCAGCGGCAGCCCCAGGGCCTACTACGTCGGCGTAGCAGCCGGGCAGGCCGACGCCGCCGAGGCGGTGCATCCGGCCGTCTGCCTGGTGCCGCGCGGCGCCGAAGAAGGTTTCGTGGGCCGGCTCGACGCGCTGGACTTCGAAGCCCTGACGAACCGCCCCGTCACCTTTCAACTCTACACCTCCACCGCCCGCTCGGACGATGCCCCCGGCGACGTGGCGGCGCTGCCCGCCGGAGAAGTCAGCGTGCTGCCGCCCATCCGCACCGTGCTCCAGTTCGGCAAGAAAGCCGGGGCGCGGAAGATCCCCGTGCAGCTGGCCGTCCGCCTCAACGAGATCGGGACGCTGGAGCTCTGGTGCCAGTCCACGCAAACCGACCATCGCTGGCAACTCGAATTCGACGTGCGCCGGGCGCCGGAGCCTGCCGCCGCGCCACCCGCCGAAGAAACCATCGAGCCGGAGCGGATCGACGCCGCGCAGGACCTCCTCCGGCAAGCCGTCGAGCAGCCGGAGCCGCCCAAACTGGAGCGTCTGTGGAACGACCTCGAAGGCGCCCTCGGCATGGGCCGCGACGCCTGGCCCGTCCCGGTCATCCGCAAGCTGGCCGACACGCTGCTGGACGCGCCCCGCCGCCGCACGCCCGGCCACGAAGCCCTCTGGTTCGAATTCCTGGGGTTCTGCCTGCGCCCCGGCTTCGGCGACCCGGTGGACGAGTGGCGCATGAAGCAGGCGTGGAAACACTACCTGGAGGGCCTGCGCTTCCCCGACCGCCTGGAGAGCCGGATCGCCTGGTGGACCTTCTGGCGCCGCGTCGCCGGCGGCCTGCCCGCCGAAAAGCAGGCGCAGGTCTACTACGAAGTCCGGCCCTTCCTGCAGCTGAAGGTCAAGACGAAGAAGCGGCACCGGATCTACCCCCGGCGCATGGCGTCCGAAGAGAACCTTATGGCCTGGCGCGCGCTGGCGTCCTTCGAGCGCCTGCCCGCCGACCTCAAGGTGACGCTGGGGCGCTTGCTGCTGCAAAAGTTCAAAGAAGCGCGGCCCAAGAGCGCAGAGCTGTGGGCCATCAGCCGACTGGGCGCGCGCCATCCCGTCTACGGCCCGCTCGATTGCGTGGTGCCGAGCGACGAGGTGGCCGCCTGGCTCAAGACGCTCCTGACGCGCTACCTGCCCCGCCGCCCGAGCGTGGCCTACGCGCTGGTGCACCTGGCCCGCTACACCGGCGACCGCAACCGCGACGTGTCCGAAGAGACGCGGCGTCAGGTGGCCCGCTGGCTGCGCAAAATGCCGGACGAAGACCACTACAAGACCCTCCTGACACACCCCGACAGCGACTTCTCCCACGAAGGCCGGGCGTGGCTGCTGGGCGAGGCACTGCCGGAAGACGCCGAAGCCCTCGATGAACCCCACGGCATCGCCTTCACGAACGACGACGCTGCCGACGAAAGGACGATCTGATCAAAGATGCGTCGTCTTGTCTCCACCCCCATCTCCCCACACCCCACCCCGAACCCATGCCGCGCCCGACCTGTCTCCTCGTCCTCGCCTGCTGCGCGCTGCTCGCGGGTTGCGCCGAACCCTCCGCCGACGCGCCGGACCTGATCCTCCACAACGCCGCCGTCTGGAC
>JBFGTT010000234.1:0-6059 GCA_041565995.1 Rhodothermales bacterium | reverse complement strand
TGCAGGCCGCCTCGAAGACCGCGCGCGCCTGCATGGCGGTGATCTCGGGGTAGGTGATGCCCAGCCGGCAGCCGCGATGCCCCAGCATCGGGTTGAACTCGTCGAGCAGGGCCACCTTGGCCTTGATCTCCTCCACCGAAACACCCTGCGCTTCGGCCATCTCCTGCTGGCCCTCGGCGTCGTGCGGCAGGAACTCGTGCAGCGGCGGGTCGAGCAGGCGGATCGTGACGGGCTTGCCCGCCATCGCCCGGAAGATGCCCCGGAAGTCTTCTTTCTGGAACGGCAGCAGCTTCGCCAGCGCCGCGCGGCGGGTGCGCTCGTCCGAGGCCAGGATCATCTCCCGGATTTTCTCGATGCGGTCGCCTTCGAAGAACATGTGCTCGGTGCGGCACAGGCCGATGCCCTCGGCGCCGAAAGAGAGGGCTTTTTCGGCGTCCTGCGGCGTGTCGGCGTTGGTGCGCACGCCCATCGTGCGGAAGGCGTCGGCCCAGGCCATGAACGTGTCGAAGTCCTCGCCCAGGCGGGCGTCCACGAGTTCCTGCTGGCCCAGGATGACCTCGCCCGTCGAGCCGTTGATCGAGACCCAGTCGCCCTCTTTGACGGTGACGTGCCCGTTGGTGAACGACTGCGTCCGGTAGTTGATGACGATGTCGCCGCAGCCGGCCACGCAGGGCTTGCCCCAGCCGCGCGCTACGACGGCTGCGTGGCTGTTGGAGACCAGCACCGGAGTCAGGCGGCTGGAGAAGACCACAAAGTTTTTGTCGAGTTCGTCGGTCGCGTCCACCTCGAAGTTGTAGACGAGGGCCGGTTCCGGAGCGCCCGTCTGGCACACCCGGTAGGAGCGTAGCGGTGCCTCGAGCAGCGACTCGACCGCCCCGTAAGCCTCGTCGGGGCACAGCGGTAGCACGTCGCGCCGCAGCTTTTCGACGCCGAACATCAGGTTGCGGCGGATGCCTTCGCGCACCCGCCCCTGGTAGTTGACCTCCTCGACGATGTCCTCGAAGAGGCCGCCGACGGCCAGGCACTTCGATTCGTAGAGGCGGGCCGGCACCGAGGCGTGGAAGCGTTGCGAGAACGTCAGGATCTCCTGGACGTGCTCGGCGATCTGCAAGACGTAGTTTTCGCGGTTATTGGTGATTTGCGGCACGATGCCCAGGCGCAGGCACGCCACGGCCAGCCCTTGCAGAAGCTTCCGCTTCTTGCGCGCCACGACGATCTGGATCCGCACGGCGCTCGACCGCTCGCTGTAGGCGCCGTCGCCGTCGACGAAGCCGGCCAGGAAGCTCAGCAGAGCCGGACGGTCGAGGGAGAGCACCCAGGTGCTGAGGCGCTTGCGGATGGCGGCCAGGCGCGCGGCAGGTTCCCGCCGGTAGCAGATGCGGTCTTCCACCTGCCCTTTGATGAGGCGGCCCCGTAGCGTGGCTTCCGTCGTGCGCTCGCGGACGTAGCTGAAGGGCACGCCGAAGGCCTCTTCGAACGACGCTTCGACCGCCGCGATGAAGGCGGCCTTCTCCGGCGTGGCTTTCTGCGTGAAGGTGACCGACCCCTTGGCTTTCTTCAGGTTGATGTAGCCGTCGGAGAAGATGGCGCCGGCGACGTAGGCGAGGGCGGGGGACGTGGCCGTCTCGTTGAGTGCAGGCACGCGGTCCACCACCGTCAGGAAGTCGTCGTCGGCCAGCACGGCGTCGAGGCGTTTCTTGACGAGGTGCCGGTTCTCGAGCACGTACATCTTGTGATCCGCCGTCAGGCGGAGCGTGTTGTGCGCGGCGCGGCCCGTCTGCGAGACCCTCACCGGGATGACCTCCGAGGGCTTGCGGCCCGCCGCGATGATCGAACGCCAGACGGGGCGGAGGGTGCGGCTGCAGAAGGAGAGGATGCGCAGGTCCGCGCCCTTTTCGAAGAGGCCGAACGCCTGCTCGGCCGTCAGCAGGCCGCGGTCCGTCAGGATCTGCGTCTCGCCTGCCACGCACGTCATCCCCCCCCGCGAGGTCAGGATGCCCTCGGCGGCGTCCATGCCGCCGACGTCTTCGGGGCTGGTCTCGACGCGCACGAGGATGACCTGACGGCCCTGCTTCTTCCAGGCTTCGGCGTCGTCGGCGCTGAAGACGACCTGCCCGACGGCGGCCCCCGGCGAGGCCGGCAGCCCGGTGCCGATCACCTGGTCCTTGTAGTCCGTCTCGCTCTTGAAGCCGGGATGCAGGAGCTGGTCGAGGTGGCCGGGTTCGACCAGCTCGCGCACGGCGCGTTCTTTGTCGACCAGGCCCCGGCTGACCATGTCCACGGCGATCTTGACCGCCGCCGTGCCGGTGCGCTTGCCGTTGCGCGTCTGGAGGATGAACAGGCGGCCTTCCTGCACCGTGAACTCGATGTCCTGCATGTTCTGGTAGTGCTTCTCGAGGCGGTCCGTCATGGCCACGAGTTCGCGGTAGGCCTGGGGCAACTCGCGGGCCATCTGCGCAATGGGTTCGGGCGTGCGGATGCCGGCCACCACGTCTTCGCCCTGCGCGTTGATCAGAAACTCGCCGTAGAGTTCGTGGGCGCCGGTCGAAGGGTTGCGCGTGAAGCAGACGCCGGTGCCGCTGCTCTGGCCCATGTTGCCGAAGACCATCGCCTGCACGTTGACGGCGGTGCCGAGCAGCCCCGTGATGCGGTTGATCTGCCGGTATTTGACGGCGCGGGCGCTGTTCCAGGAGCCGAAGACGGCGTTGATGGCGTAGCGCAACTGCTCGTGCGGATCGGCGGGAAACATGTAGCCGGTGCGCTTGCGGTAGATGGCCTTGTAGCGATCGACGAGTTCGCGGAGGTCGTCCGCCGAAAGATCGACGTCGTTCTCGACGCCGCGCGCGGTTTTGCAGCTATGGAGGGCTTCCTCGAAGAGGTCGTGCGAGACGCCCATGACCACGTTGCCGAACATGTCGATGAAGCGACGGTAGGCGTCGTAGGCGAAGCGCACGTTGCCGGTCTTGTGGGCCAGGCCCTCGACCACACGGTCGTTGAGGCCCAGGTTGAGCACGGTGTCCATCATGCCCGGCATCGAGAGGGCTGCGCCGCTGCGCACCGAGACGAGCAGCGGGTTATCGGGGTCGCCCAGGCGACTCTCCAGGGCTTCTTCGATGTGGCGGACGCCGTCGTGCACCTGTTGCTCCAGGCCTTCGGGCCACTGTCCGTCGTGCTCGACGTAGTGGCGGCAGGTTTCGGTGGTGATGGTAAAGCCCGGCGGCACGGGCAGGCCGATGGCGCTCATCTCGGCCAGGTTGGCGCCCTTGCCGCCCAGCAGCGCCTTCATCTCCTTGTTGCCCTCGGCGGTGCCGCTGCCGAAGCGATAGACGTACTTGTGCGAATTGCCGGTCATGGTCGTGGGGTGTAGCGGTGGGAAGGTCGAAGTGTTGGGAGGGTAAGGTGTTGGAGTGTTAACGTGTTGGGGTGTTGCAGTTTTTCAAACTCGAACACGCAAACACCCGAACACTCAGAGATCGAGTTGACGGAGGCCCTGGAAGACGGCGATGCCGATGAGGGCGGAGCAGCCGCCGATGAGGGCCACGCCGGCGAGCATGCTGCCGCCGACGGCGCGTCCCAGCCGCGCGAGTCCTTTCGAGACGCCCGGAGCGCCCGGCGTCTCGCCGCGTGCCAGGGCAAGCGTTCCTGCGGCGGCACCGGCGGCGGCGGCCACAGCGGTGACGAGGGCGGTTCCTTCGAGGAGGGCGTCTTTCGTGGTCATAGTCGTCATAGCTAGGGGCTGGTTCTGGGCGAGGCGGGTGTGCCGGCATCCGGCCTTGCCGCCGTGTGTTACCGCGCTGCTATTTATCGGGCGCCGGCCCCGCAGGAGGGAGCCTCGCGGGCCGTTGGCCGTTGTAATCCCTGTGGCGCGGTTGCCGTCGCACGCGGCGGCGGCCTGCCCGATTCCGTCAAACCAACGGAAATCTCGCAAGAATTAGAAGCGAAATTATCACGAAGAGCACACGCCATGGAAACGCAAACCCGAACCCAAACGAGCAACCACGACCAGGCACCCGCTACGGAAGAAGCACGGCGGCAGGCACAGGGCCGTCCCTGGCGCCCGCAGTCGATGATCGAAGGCAACCCGGTGGGCTTGAGCGAGGAGGCGGCCCGCCGCTTGCTGCCCGAACTGGACGCCCTGCAAGCCTCCTTCTGGGTCCTCTACCACCAGTACCACAAGCACCACTGGCTGGTCGAAGGGCCGCAGTTTATGGACCTGCACCGGTTCCTCGAAGCGCACTACGACGCGGTGCACGCCCACGTCGACGCCCTCGCCGAGCGCATGACGGCCCTGGGCGGCATCCCCACGAGCGACCCGGCCAACCAGGCCCGCCTCGCCTTCGTGACGCACGAGCCGGAGGGCACCTACCGCATCCGCCCCTCGCTCGAGCACGACCGCGCGATGGAAGGCCGTCTCGCCGTCCGCCTGCGCGAGGTCATCGACCTGGCCGTCGAACTGCGCGACTACGGCACGCGGGGCCTGCTCGAAGCCATCCTCCTCGAAACCGAAGACCGGGCGCACCACCTCGATCACTTCCTCGGCGAAGACAGCCTCGAAGTGGGCCTGACCGCCTCGGAGGCGGACGTGCAGGCGTAAACGGCGTTCGACGACGGAGCATCCTGGTACGCGGATGACCCCGGCGCCTCGGGGTCATCCGCGTTGCTTTGGGCGGGTCGCCGGGCCGGAGCGGGCGGAACGTTGCGGCGCATCTTGCGTGAGAGTCGAGCCTAATAAAAAGTGGGCAGTAGCGCCTGGAGGGGCACGGCGCGGCGGCAGGGCCTGCGACATCGGGCTGGCACCCGCCGGGCGTAGTTTGACGGTCCCGACCCCTTACCACCCGCAAAACAGTTCCGTAGTGTATGAAGCGTCTGGTCGTCGTTGAATCGCCCACGAAGGCTCGTACCATCCGTAAGTTTCTGCCCGGCGGCGAGTACCGCATCGAGGCGAGCATGGGGCACGTGCGCGACCTGCCCGCCTCCGCCGCCGAGATCCCCTCCGGCTTCAAAGACGAAGCCTGGGCACGCCTCGGCGTGCGCGTCGATAACGGCTTCGAGCCGCTCTACGTGATCCCGGCTGACAAGAAGAAGGTCGTCCGCGAACTCAAAGAGGCCCTCAAAGACGCCGACGAACTCTACATCGCCACCGACGAGGACCGCGAGGGCGAGTCCATCGGCTGGCACCTGCTCGAAGTGCTCAAGCCGAAGGTGCCCGTGCGCCGCATGGTCTTCCACGAGATCACCCGCGAGGCCATCCTGGGCGCCCTGCGCCACACCCGCCACATCGACCAGGCGCTCGTCGACGCGCAGGAGGCCCGCCGCGTGCTCGACCGGCTCGTCGGCTACACCATCTCGCCGCTGTTGTGGAAGAAGATCGCGCCGAAGCTCTCGGCGGGGCGCGTGCAGAGCGTCGCCGTGCGCCTGCTGGTGCGGCGCGAGCAGGAACGCCTGGCCTTCGTGCCGGCCAGCTACTGGGACCTCAAGGCCCTGCTGCGCGAGAAAGACCAGGACTTCGAAGCCCAGATGACCCACTACCGGGGCATCCGTCTGGCTACGGGCCGCGACTTCGACGACGAGACGGGCCGGCTCAAGGAGGGCCTGGTCGAGGGCAAGAACGTGCGCCTGCTGGGCGAAGAGGAGGCGCGCGGCCTGGCCGAACGCCTCGCCGGGGCCGCCTGGCGCGTCGTCGGCGTGGACGTGCGGCGCGTGACGCGCTCGCCCTATCCGCCCTTCATCACCTCGACGTTGCAGCAGGAGGCCAGCCGCAAGCTCGGCCTGACGGCCCAGCGCACCATGCAGACGGCGCAACGCCTCTACGAGCAGGGCTACATCACCTACATGCGCACCGACTCGACCAACCTCTCGCAGGAGGCCGTCGAGGCCAGCCGCCGGGCCGTCGAGGAACGCTACGGCAAAGACTACCTCAGCCCCGCCCCGCGCCAGTTTCGCAGCAAGGTGCGCAACGCCCAGGAGGCGCACGAGGCCATCCGCCCGGCCGGCGAGAGCTTCCGCGCACCCGACGAGGTCGCGCGCGAGGTCGGCGACGACGAGGCGCGGCTCTACGA
>JBFGTT010000233.1:0-6075 GCA_041565995.1 Rhodothermales bacterium | reverse complement strand
GGTAGCCTTCGGGTTGTTACCAGCTTGCGAGAGATTTCGATTTGTGAAACCAGGTAGTAATGGAGCGGCCCGTTCCGCTTTGCTGCGAGATCCTCTCTTCGGAGCCGTCGTGCAAGCCTGCAACGACGCAGACGAGGCGCCGCTCAGGCGCCCCTGCGGCGTGGCTCAACCTCAGAAAAGACCCAAACCCCTCAGTTCCTATGTCTGGCACCACGGTTGCAAACATCCTCGCTTCGGCTCGTCCGCCGGAGACCTTGTTCGAAAAGATGCGCCGGCCCGTCGGTTGGGCCGGCATGGTGGTGGTGGCGGCCCTGGTGCTGTGGGCCTCGCTGGGCGCCGCGAGCCGGCCCGTGCCCCTGATGCGCCTCTCGGAGATGGGCTGGCAGCAGTACCGCACCGCCTCGCTTCAGTTCGTCCGTCCCGCCGGCTGGGAGGTCGCTCCGTTGGCGGAGGGCGCTGAGGGCTTCCGGCTGACGCCGCCGGGCGGCGCCGACGGCACCCACATCGCCCTGGCCTACCTGCCGGCAGCTGCGCCCGACCTCCGCGCCGTCGAGCGGCTGGGCGTGGCGCACGTCGAGCGCAACGAGGCCTTCGCCCGGCACTACGTGCGCATCCTGCCGCGCACCCGCATGGCCGGCCGTGCGGCGGCGCAGGTGCGCTTTAGCGGCTACCTGGCCTCCGGCGCGCAGGTCGAGGGCGTCTGGAGCGGGACCCCGTTGCCGGACGGGCGGGTGCTCGCCGTCAGCCTCGAAGTGCACAGCGGCACCAGCTTCAAGTCGGCCTACGCCGTCTATCGGCAAGTCCTGCCGTCGGTCAGGCTGACGCCGTAGGGTTGCTTCAAGCAGTCTGTTGTGCCATCACGATGAGATCTTGCCATACGAGGCATGGCCGCCTCGGAGAGCGGAGGGCGGAGAGCGAGGGCCGCACAGCGCCCTCCGCTTGCCACCTTCCTCCCTCCGAAGGCGACGCATCTCGAAGCCACAGGGCACAGGGATCTCTTGACGTTTAACTATAGCCGGGACCTGCCGGGGCGCCCCCTCACATCTTCGCCTTACGTTGTACAAACCGCAGCCTGCGCAGCGAGCGGGTCGGCCACGGCGCCGGCCCGCTTTTTTTGTGTCGCTGCCCTGCGGAGGTCCTGCGCCGGCGCCAGGGGGCAGATCGGCACAGTGTATGCACCTCTCGCCCTCAGACGGAGGCGCCGGCCCTTCGCGGCGGCAAAACGGCTTTTCGGCCCTGCCACAGGGTAGAAACTGCCCGCCGCGACGGTACTTTCGAACCCTCGCCCTCCGCCGTCGTGCGGCTTCGACGACGCCGTGCCGCTTTCCCTACAGCTGCAAACAGCCATCCTATGACGGACCCGGATCAGCAGGCGAGCATCCTGATCGTCGAGGACGACCAGCACATTCGCACCCTCCTTCGGTATTTCTTGCAGCCCGCCTTCGACCTCGAAGTCGTGGCCTCGGTCGACGAAGCGCTCGGCGCGGCCACCCGCCGGCCCTTCGACCTGTTTCTGCTCGACGTCAACCTGGGCGAACGACGCACCGGCGCCGACTTGCTCGACGCGTTGCGGGCGATGCCGGCCTACCACGCCACGCCGGCGGTGGCCTGCACCGCTTACGCCCTGCACGGCGACCGGGAACGCTTCCTCGACCTGGGCTTCGACGAACACCTCGACAAGCCCTTCACGCGCCCGGCCCTGCTCGACGTGATCCACCGGGCGCTCGCCGCCATGCCTCGTCCCACCGCTGCCGAATCGGATCGGCAGGTAGTTCCGGTCCCCGCGCCGCCCGGCAGGCGCGCCGCCACCGCCTGAGCCGCGACGCGGGGACGTAGTCAGGGGCGAGCTACCAGGCGCCCGTCACGAAGCAGCGTGACGGGCGCCTCTTTTTTTGCGAGATGGCTCCGCGCCCTCGTTCGCAAGGAGGGCTTTTCAAGGATGCAAGCGCCGCAAAACGCCGCAGGGGCGGCTTGCCGAGCCGCCCCTGTGCGATAATCCAGCAAGAGGTGCCGTGCTTTTACCCGTCCACCGGTTCGCCCACGCTGGCGCTGGCCAGCTCGATGGTGAACGTGCTGCCCCGGCCCACCTGGCTCTCGGCCCAGACGCGCCCGCCGTGCATGTCGACGATCTGCTTGACGATGGACAGCCCCAGCCCCGTCGACGATTCATCGCTGGTGGGCAGCGCCGAGAGACGCTGAAACTTGCCGAAGAGCTTTTTCTTGTCGTCCTCGGTCAGGCCGGGGCCTTCGTCGCGCACCGAGAAGTGGACGACCGGGCCGTTGCGCCGGACCATCACCCAGATGTTCTTGTTCAGCGGCGAGTATTTGATGGCGTTGCTGACCAGGTTGTCCATGGCGTCGCGCAGCCACTCGCGGGAGGCTTCGACCAGGCAGGGGTCGCCCTCGTCGAGGCGGAGGTGGAGCGTTTCGCCCTTGCGCTCGGCCTGCTTGCGGTTGCGGCGCACGACGGTCTCGGCGATGTCGTTGACGCTCACCGGCTCTTTTTCGAAGACCAGCTTGCCGCTCTCGAGCGCTTCGGAGTCGAGCAGCTTGCCGACCATGTTGAGCATCTGGTCCGAGGAGGTATGGATCAGGTCGAGCAGTTCGAGGCTGGGCGCGTCGGTATCGATTTCTTCCTTGAGGATCTTGGCGAATTCGCGGATGCCGTTGAGCGGGTTCTTGAGGTCGTGCGCGGCGATGCGCAGCAACTGGGATTTCATCTGGCTGACCTCGCGCAACTCCTCGTTGGTCTGCTTGAGTTCTTTGTTGAGCGCCTGGAGGGCTTTCTGCTGCATGCCCAGGTACAACAGGTTGCGCGCGCGCACGAGCAGTTCTTTGGCGCTGAAGGGCTTGGTCAGGTAGTCGTCGGAGCCGGCTTCGAGGCCCTGGATTTTCTCATCGAGCGAGGCGCGGGAGGTTAGCAGGATGACCGGCGTGTGGCTCAGCGCCGGGTCCGCCTTGACGGCCTGGCAGAGTTCGTAGCCGTTCATGTTGGGCATCATCACGTCGCTGATGATCAGGTCGGGCCGGATCTGCCGGGCCTTCTCCAGGGCGTTCTTTCCGTCGAAGGCTTTGACGACGTGATAGGTGCCCCGCATGCAGCCGGCCACGTAGTCCCGGATCTCCGGGTTGTCGTCGACGACGAGGACCGTCGGGGCTTCGGGGGGCAGCGCGGCGTTGCCGTTGACGCCGGGGGCGGCCTCGTCGTCGTCGTCGAAGACGGCCATCTCTACCATCGCCCCGCGCGAGATGGGTTCGTGTTGTTCGAGGGCGCCGTCGCCTTCGGTGAGGAAGCCTTCGAGGTGGCGCGTGTCTTTGGGCAGCGTCACGAGGAACGTGGTGCCCCGGCCCACCTGGCTCTCGACCCGGATCGTCCCGCCGTGCAGTTCGACGAGTTCTTTGACGAGCGAGAGGCCGATGCCGGTGCCTTCCTGCACCTTCGAGATCGTCCCGTCCACCTGGTGGAAGCGGTCGAAGATGTAGGGTAGGTCCTTCTCCGGGATGCCGGGGCCGCTATCCTGGAAGCGGATCTCGACGGTCTCGCCCTCGACGCCCTGGGTGTTCGGGGCGCCGTGGCAGATCGAGACCGTGATGCGGCCCTGCTCGGGCGTGAACTTGACGGCGTTCGAGAGCAGGTTGAAAAAGACCTTTTCGAGGTGGCCGGGGTCGAAGTTGAGCGAGAAGCTCTCCTGCTCGGCCTGGAAGGTGAGCGCCAGGTGTTTCTTCTCGGCAAACGCCGTGAACGAGAGCACCACGCCTTCGAGCAACTCGACCAGGTTGCCGTGGCGCACCTTCAGCTCCATCTTGCCCGATTCGAGCTTCGAGACGTCGAGGAGCTGGTTGATCAGGCGCAGCAGCAAGCGCGAGTTGCGCAGCATGATCTCCAGGCGCTTGCGCATCTCGTCGCTGACGGGGCCGTAGACGCCCATCAAGGCGTTTTCGAGCGGGCCGATGTTGAGCGTCAGCGGCGTGCGGAACTCGTGCGAGATGTTGTTGAAGAACCGCGTCTTGATGCGGTCCATCTCCTGGAGCTTTTCGGCCTGTTCTTCGATGACGGCCTTGGCCTCCTCGACGATCTCTTTCTGCCGTTCGGCCTCGCGGCGGGCCTCTTCGGTCTGGAGCAGGGCCTCCTCGGTGCGTTCTTTCTCCTGCCGCAGATCGACCGTGCGCTCTTCGACGAGTTGCACCAGCTCGCGCTCGCGCCGCTTGAGGTGGCCCACGCGCAGGCGGTAGGCTACGAAGGCCAGCAGGATCAGCCCCAGCGCGCAGAGCACGAAGAACAGCGGCGTCTGGTGGAAGAACGGCTGGAGGTAGAACGAGACCGAAGCGGCCTCGGTGCTCCAGACGCCGTCGTTGTTGCGGGCCTTGACACGGAAGGTGTAGGTGCCCGGCGCCAGGTTGGTGTAGAAAGCCTCGCGGCGCGTGCCGGCCTCCACCCAGTCCTCGTCAACGCCTTCGAGCATGTACCGGTAACGGACCTTCTCGGGGGCCAGCAGACTCAGCCCGGCGTAGTGGAACTCGAACTTGTCGAGCCCGGGCGACAGCGTGGCGGTGCCTTGCAGTGGGATGGCCCGGTCGTTGGCGGTGGCCTCTTCGAGGGCCACCAGCGGCGGCAGCTCGTTGCGCGCGATCTGCGCCGGGTCGATGCCCGCGATGCCGGCGCCGACGGAGGGGAACCACAGCCACCCGTTTTTGCCGCGCCAGCCGGCCGGCTGCGTGCCGCCGGAGAACTCCTGCGTCTTCAGCCCGTCGGTCTGGTCGTAGACGGTGGGCGTCAGCGCCTCGAGTTGCCCGTCGGCGAAGCGATGGAGGTCCTGCTTGTTGAGCACGAAGAGGCCCCGGCTCGAGCTCATCCAGAGGTTGCCCCGGTCGTCTTCGAGGATCTGCAGGATGGTGTCGTTGAAGAGGCCGTCCTTGGTGGTGAAGGTCGTCAGGCGTCCGTCCCGCAGGCGGCTCAGGCCGCCCTCGCGGGTGCTGAACCAGACGGTGTCCTCGGCGTCGACGTAGATGCTGAGCACGAAGTCGGCTTCGAGCCCGTCTTCGGTCGAGTAGGTGGCCACCGCGCGGCCGTCTTTGAAGCGGTTGAGGCCGCCGTTGTAGGTGCCCACCCAGAGCGTGCCATCGGCGCCTTCGGCGATGGCCGTGATGATGTTGCTCGAGAGGCCGTCTTGGGTGGTAAAGGTGATGAAGCGTCCGTCGCGGTAGCGCGCCAGGCCGTGCTCGGTGGCGATCCACAGGTTGTCCTGGGCGTCGGCGTAGAGCGCCCAGACGGCGTTGTCGGCGAGGCCGTCCTGGGTGGTGAAGGTGGTGAAGCGTCCGTTTTTGAGGCGGCTGAGGCCCTCGCCGGTGCCCATCCAGAGGCTGCCGTCGCGCGTGCCGTAGATGCTGCGGACGAAGTCGCTGGCGAGGCCGTCTTTGGCGGTGAAGGTGGTGAAGCGTCCGTCGCGGTATCGGCTGGCGCCGCCGCCCTCGGTGCCGACCCAGAGGCCGCCCTGGTCGTCTTCGTAGACGGTGAAGACGAAATTGTTGACGAGGCCTTCCTGGGTGGAATAGGTGGTAAACTTGCCGTCGCGCAGGCGGTTGAGGCCGCCGCCGTCGGTGCCGATCCAGAGGCTGCCTTCGCGGTCGCCGAAGAGGGTCTTGACGGTGTTGTGGGTCAGGCCCTCGGTCGTGGAGAAGCAGGCCAGGCGCGCGGCCTGCAGGCGGCAGAGGCCGCCCTGGAAGGTGCCGATCCAGAGGCTGCCGGCGGCGTCTTCGAAGAGGGCGTAGACGCCGTTGACGGGCAGGCCGTCGTCGGTGTCGAAGGTGGTGAATCGACCGTCTTTGAAGCGGCTCAGGCCGCCGTCGCGGGTGCCGATCCAGAGGGCGCCGTGGCGGTCTTCGTGCAGGGCCGTGACGTCGTTGCTGGCGAGGCCCTCGGCCGTGGTGAAGGTCGTCAGGCGGCCTTCGTGCAGGCGCGTCAGGCCGCCGTCGCGGGTGCCGATCCAGAGGGCGCCGTGGCGGTCTTCGTGCAGGGCGCTGATCTTTTTGCTGGGCAGGCCCGGCAGCGGCGCCAGGGCGGCGATCTGGCCGCCG
>JBFGTT010000232.1:0-6077 GCA_041565995.1 Rhodothermales bacterium | reverse complement strand
GGCTTCTCTCGCAGGGCGCCGCGATGCAACTGGGCCAGCGTGGCTTGCGGAAGTGCGGCAGGCACGCCGGCTAGGCGAACGGATCCGAGAGAGAGGCCGGGTTGCGCAAGAGGTTCATCGGCGTGCTCGTATCCGGGCCAGTGCCTATTTTCCCGGTCTACGCGACGATCACACCCGCAGGCAAGCGACAAAACCGCGCAGGAATGGATCCATGGACTATACGAAACTCGGACGCACCGGCCTGACCGTCTCGCGCCTCTGCCTCGGCTGCATGAGCTACGGCAGCCCGGCCTGGCGCCCCTGGGTGCTCGACGAAGACGCCGCCCGCCCCTTCTTCCGCAAAGCCGTCGAGGCCGGCATCAACTTTTTCGACAC
Source organism: Rhodothermales bacterium (assembly GCA_041565995.1). GTDB lineage: Bacteria > Bacteroidota > Rhodothermia > Rhodothermales > JBFGTT01 > JBFGTT01. Next base: position 5,702 of record JBFGTT010000232.1, on the reverse strand, counting down.
GGCGGACATGTACTCGCTGGGCGTCAGCGAGGAGGTCACCGGGCGCGCGCTCCGCGCCCTGGGCAACCTGGACGAGATCGTCCTCGCCACGAAGGTGTACTATCCCATGAGCGAGGGGCCGAACCAGCGCGGCCTCTCGCGCAAACACGTCGTGCAGGCCTGCGAAGCCAGCCTCCGCCGCCTCGGCGTCGAAGCGATCGACCTCTACCAGATCCATCGCTACGACGCGCAGACGCCGGTGGAGGAGACGCTGGAGGCGCTCGACCTGCTGGTGCGGCAGGGCAAGGTGCGGTACGTCGGCGCCAGTTCGATGTACGCCTGGCAACTCGCGCAGGCGCTCGGTGTGTCGGCGCGGCAGGGCTGGGCGCGCTTCGTCTCGATGCAGAATCACTACAACTTGGTCTACCGCGAGGAGGAGCGCGAGATGATCCCGCTGTGCCGGGCCGAGGGGCTGGGCGTCATCCCGTGGTCGCCGCTGGCGCGGGGCCTGCTGGCGCGCGGCCAGACGCTCGACGAAGGCGCGTCTACGGCCCGCGCCGAGAGCGACGCCTACACCCGCCGCCTCTACGATCATCCGGGCGACGCCGACGTGGTGGCGGCGGTGGCCGCCGTGGCCGAGGCGCGCGGCGTCACCCCGGCGGAAGTGGCGCTGGCCTGGCTCCTGGCGCAACCCGCCGTCACGGCTCCCATCCTCGGCGTCACCCGGCTGGCTCATCTCGACGCCGCCCTCCGCGCCCTCGACCTCACGCTGACCGGCGAAGAAATCGCGGCGCTGGAGGCGCCCTACCAGCCGCACGCCGTCCGCGGGCACTGACGCCGGGGTAGGGAGGTGTAGACAATCATGGTCTGGGACGTGTCTGCGGCCTGTTTTTTACAGGTCGCTTCTACGGAGCTTGCTCAGGGGGCGCAGCAGTGCTACAAAAAGGTCGCCCTTCCAGGGCTTCTCGTTAATTGAGTTGGCAGCCACCCCCGGCCTCCTCTCGTCGCTTCGTCCACACGTCCCCTCGTCCGCTCGTCTTTGCTATGGCGCACAATAACCCGCCCGCCGCGGCCGTTAATTGCCCGGCAGGGCGACGTAAGGTCCGGCGGTGAGCAACAAATCGCCCGTCCGGCGGTCCTGCTACCGACACCCAGGGTTGTTCGATTCTCCGAGGAGATCCGGCGGAGGCGCCGCGTGCCGACGGGTACGCACGCCGCCTCCGCGCGCTGCCCCCCGGCAGCCCCGCGCGGCCGGATGCCACCGCGTCCAGCCGATCTCTGCATCCATTCAAATCCCGGAGTCATGAAACGCCTACGTACGTTCCTGGCGGGCCTCGTCGTCGTGCTTGCCGCGGCGGCCTTCGTCTTTCGACCCGCCCTCGAAACCGGCCCGGACGCGCGCCCGGCTCACACCGCCGCGCTGCCGGACGACGACGTCAAACCGCTGCCCGCCTTCGTCGAAAAAGGGATGGACTGGCTGGCCCAAGCGCAGTTCGAAAACGGCGGATGGGGTGCCGGCACGCACAGCCGCCAGGACGTCCGCGATCCGCACGCCGTGCAGGTCGATCCGGCCACGACCGCCTTCGCGGCGATGGCGCTGATTCGCTCGGGCAGCACGCTGACCGACGGGCCGTACCGCGCGAACATCCGCAAGGCCCTCGACTACCTGCTGCACCTCGTCGAGACCTCGCCGAAGGACAACGCCCGCATCTCCGATATCACCGGCACGCAGCCACAGGTCAAGCTCGGCCAGCAGATCGACGTGTCGATGGTGGCTCAGTTCTTCACGCAGGCGCTGCCGCTGACCGGGCACGACAAAGCCTTGCGGGGCCGCGTGGCCGAGGCGCTGGAGTTGCTGGTGAGCAAGCTGGCCCGCGCCCAGGACGCCGACGGAAGCTGGAACTCGCGCGGCGGATGGGCCGGCGTGCTGCAATCGGCCATGGCCAACAACGCCCTCGAACTGGCCGACGAAGCCGGCCTGGAAGTAGACAAAGACGCCCTGGAACGCTCGCGCACCTATCAGAAGAACAACGTGGGCGCTTCGGGCGAAGTCCGGACGGAGAGCGCCGCCGGCATCTCGCTTTATTCGATTGCCAGCAGCCAGCGCGCGGCGGCCAAAGAAGCCCGCCAGGCCGCGCAAGCCGTGGCCGAGGGCGCTCGCGACGGACGACTCGACGCGCCCGTCGTCAACGAGGCGAACCTGCGCAAAATGGGCTACGGCGAGGACGAGGCCAAAAAGCTGATCGACGCCCACCAGAAGTACGAGGCCGCGGCGGACATGCTGCAAAGCGAGGACGTGCTGGCCGGCTTCGGCAACAACGGCGGCGAGGAGTTCCTCAGCTACATGATGACGAGCGAGTCGCTGGCGACCTCCGGCGGTAAGGACTGGGACGCCTGGTACGAGAAGATGCACACGCGCCTGTCCAAGATCCAGAACGGCGATGGAAGCTGGAGCGGGCACCACTGCATCACCAGCCCCGTCTTCTGCACCGCCGCCGTCATTCTGACGATGACCGCCGACCGCGCCGCGCGGACGTAAATCCTGAAACGTAAGGGCGCCATGCGAAACCGTTCAGCCGTGCATCCTTACGTTTTACGGGCTACGCTCTACGGCTTGCTCCTGGCTTCGGTCTGCCTCCGGTGCGGCGCGCCGCGCCCGCAGGCCGAAGCCGAGGCGATGCTGGCCGCCGCGTGCCGCTATCTCTGGACGCAGCAGGCCGACGACGGCGGCTGGCACAGCACCACGCACGGGCTGCTGCGCGGCGGGCAGGCGTGGACGCCCTTCCTCCTGCACGCCCTGCTCGAAGCGCCCGAGGCCGCCTGCCCCCGCCCCGAGGGCGCCGCCAGGCGGGCGGTGGCCTTCCTCCGCCGCCACACCAACGACGCGGGTGCGCTGGGCATGGCCGACCCCGACGTGCTCGAATATCCCAACTACGCCACGGCCTACGCCCTGCGCGTGCTCGCCCGCCACGGCGACGCGGCGGACCGACCCCTCGTGGCGCAGATGGCGGCGTACCTGGCCGGGCAGCAGTTTGCCGAGCGCCGGGGCTTCGCTCCGGGGGATCCGGCCTACGGAAGCTGGGGCTTCGGCGAGGTGGGCCTGCCGCCGGGCGTCACCGGCCACGTCGATCTCTCCCACACCCGCCGCGTGCTCGAAGCCCTGCGCGTCGCCGGGCACGCCGATCCAGACGCCTACCGCAGCGCCGAAGCCTTCCTGCGCCTGACGCAGAAGCACCCGCGCGACGCCCGCCTCGACAGCCTCCGCTACGACGGCGGCTTCTTCGCCTCGCCCGTCGTGCACAGCGTCAACAAGGCGGGCCGGGAGCCGGACGCTCCCGGCGGCCTGCCGGTCTTCCGCAGCTACGCCACCGCCACCGCCGACGGCCTCCTCGCCCTGCTGGCCGCCGGTGTGCTCCCCGCCGACAAGCGCGTGCAGGCAGCCGCCCGATGGCTGCACGAGCACCCGGCGCTGGCCTACCCCGAAGGCATCCCCACGTACGACACAGACCAGTGGCATCGCGTGCTGTTCTTCTACCACCTCGCCGTCCGCGCCGAAGCCTACCGCGCGCTCGGCCAGGCCGGCGCGTGGCCGCAGGAGATGATCCGCCTGCTGCGCCGCAGGCAACGCGCCGACGGCAGCTTCTCGAACCCCGACGGCGCTCCCAACAAGGAAGACGACCCCCTCCTGGCCACCGCCCTCGCCGTGACGGCACTCGGCCACGCCACCGCGGCGCTCGGCACAACGCCTCCGTAGGGTGGCGTCGGAGCGGAGGTGTTATATTGCCCGCGAAATGTACCAGGACGACCGACTATGGGCGACCAACGAACCGACGAAGCATCTTTCGCCTTTTCGTCCATACGTCCTCTCATCCACACGTCCATACGTCTTTCCCCTCCCCTCCAACGCGAAACATCGCCATGCCGGACGCCGCACAGGTTTTCCTCGAACAATCCCGACGCTACCTCAGCGCCCATTATCTGCCGAAGATCGAGCGCTGCCTCGAAAAGCTGACCGACGAAGACCTCTGGTGGCGGCCCAACGAGGCCTCCAACAGCGTCGGCAACCTCTTGCTGCACCTGGCCGGCAACGTCCGCCAGTGGATCGTCAGCGGCGTCGGCGGGGCGCCGGACGTGCGGCGGCGCCAGCAGGAGTTTGACGAGCGCGCCGCCCTCCCCGGCGCCGTGCTGCTGGCCGGACTGAAGGCGGCGCTCGACGACGCCGACGGCGTGCTGGCCGCCCTCGACCCCGCCCGGCTCCTGGACTACTGCCGCATCCAGGGACGTGAGATGACCCTCCTCGAAGCCGTCTACCACGTCGTCGAACACTTCTCGACGCACACGGGCCAGATCGCCTACGTCGCCAAGCTGCGCGCGGGCGTCGACCTGGACCTGCCGCGCTGGCGCGACGTGCCTCGATAGCTGCGCTCCGGCGCTTACATCCGGCCCCGCTGCCGCCGATACACCAAACCATTATCCCGACTCACCCCGCCAATCCGCCCCCCGCCTTTATGACGGAGACCCGAGATAGAGCGGCGTTGCTCGAAGAAATCGCGGCCCTGAAGCAGCAACTCGACGCCGAGCAGGTCGAGAACGCCATGCTGCGACGGTTGCTCTTCAGCCAGTACGCCAAACAACCTCGCCTGATGCAGCCGCTGGCGTTGCCTATCTCCGAGCGGGCCGTGGTGCTCTTCGAGGTGATGCCGCAGACGTTCGACCTCGAAGCCGTGCTCGCCACAGCCGAAAAGCTCAACCTGACAGAAAGCGAAGCCGCCGAGCACGTGCGGACGTACTTCCAGGAGGGCATGATCGCAGAGGCCGAAGACGGCAAGCACTTCGTCAAAACCGGCCATCGCCCCTACCTCGACCGCTGACGAACGGCGGCTGAAGAGGGGCGATTGGCCGTCTCGCGTGTCCCCCAACCTGCCTCCGGCCTGATCTTATCCGCGAAGATTCTGCGCATCCGTTTATGCAAGCCGGCGCTCGCGCCGATAATCCGAGAAAGCGAGCACGACCATGGATGCGCAGAAACCCTCGCGGCACGGCTACCGCTATCAGAAAGCCGCCGCGCCGCAGCACCCACAAGACGACCCCGCGCAGCCTTCGGGGCTGCGGTTCCGCCTCTTCGGCCTGGCCTGGCGGATCCAGCCGCTCTACGCGCAGGCCGGGCGCCCCTTCGGACCCACCGACGCCGGCCTGGCGCTCTGGGTCGAGTTCGGGCGGCGCACGCACAGCAATTGAGTCGGGTGGGCGAAGTCTGCCAGCCTTTGCCCGTACAGGCTCCGGGACGACGCGTTTGTAGCAGCTCACGTCCCGGTCCCTTACGTTTTTCGCTTTACGTTTTACGACCGTCAGGCAGGCTGGTAGCTTTCCACCAGCGCGCGCCGTTTCAGGTAGGCTTCGCGGGCGATCTGCACGTCGGCCAGGAACAGCGGCAACTCCTCGAGCAGCAGCGCCTGCGGGCCGTCCACCAGCGCTTTGCGCGGGGCCGGGTGGAAATCGACCAGCACCATGTTGGCCCCGGCCACGACGCCCTGCGCCGTCACGTGCATCACCTCGAGCAGGCCGTCCGGGCTTTTGGCGCGCGAGCCGACCGAGTGCGAAGGATCGACGCAGACGGGCATACGCGTCAGGCGCTTGACCACCGGCACGTGCGCGAAATCGACCAGGTTGCGGTGCGGATCGCCCAGGTTGGTCTTCATCCCGCGCAGGGCGAAGACGATGTT
>JBFGTT010000231.1:0-6079 GCA_041565995.1 Rhodothermales bacterium | reverse complement strand
CTTGGCCGGGGCCTGCGGAGCGGTCAGGGTCAGCTCGTGGGGGGTAGCCTGCAGACCTGCGCGGGCGGCTTCGACCACGGATTCTTGGGCGAGGGCCTGGTGCGGCAGCAGCCACAGCAGGGCGGCCACCAGCAGGACGGCGAAAGGTGCGTATCGATTAAGGTTCATGGTTCTCCTCGTGTTGATGGGGGATGTGAGGGCATGGCGTGACCGCACGAAAATCGTACGGCGCTGCTGCACAGTAAGGCGGGAGGAGCCGAATATCCATCCGGAGCGGTTGATTTCTCCCGAAGATTCCTTGCAGCCTCGAAGAAAGCGGTACACCCACGCTGAAAAAAAAGGCGAAATAAGCTCGAAATCAAGTCGGTTTCACATTTGGGTGGCGGCCCGACGACGGCTGTCGCTTCGGCCCGTCACGCCGGGGCACGTTGCAGGAGCGCCTGGTAGAAAGCCAGCGTCTGCGCGGCGATGGCCCGCCAGCTAAAATGCGCTTCGACACGGGCGCGGCCCTCGCGGCCCATCTCGGCGCGGCGTTCGGGGTCGTCCATGAGCGCGTTGACGGCGTCGGACAGGTCGCGGGCGAAGCGGTCGGGGTCGCGCGGCTCGAAATCGCCTTCGCCCCTGGCTTCAAGATCGACCAGCAGCCCCGTCCGGCCGTCCTCGACGACGCCGGGGATGCCGCCGACGGCGGAGGCCACCACGGCGGTCTCGCAGGCCATGGCCTCCAGGTTGATGATGCCGAACGGCTCGTAGACCGACGGACAGGCGAAGACCGCCGCGTGCGAGTAGAGCGTGATGACGTCCTCGCGCGGGAGCATCTGCCGGATCCAGACGATGTCGTGCGTGCCGGCCGCCTGCGCCTGCTCCACCTTTTCCATCATCTCCCGCTCGATCTCCTTGGTGTCCGGCGCGCCGGCGGCCAGCACCACCTGGATGCCGGGCCGCAGGTACCGGATGGCGTTGACCAGGTGGATGATGCCCTTCTGCCGCGTAATGCGCCCGACGAAGAGCACGAAGGGCACCGCCGGGTCGACGCCGTAGCGCAGCAGCACCTCGTCGTCGAAGGTGGGCCGGTACTCGTCCGGGTCGATGCCGTTGGGGATGACGGCGATGTTTTCGAGAGGCACGCCGTAGAGCGCGTGCACGTCCTGCCGCATCGCGGCGGAGACGGCCACGACGCCGTCGGCGTTCTCATAGGCGGTCTTCTCGATCCAGCTGCTGGCATGGTAGGCCGTGCCCAGTTGCTCGACCTTCCAGGGGCGGTGGGGTTCGAGCGAGTGCGTCGTCAGCACGAGCCGGGCGCCAGCGAGTTGCTTGACCAGGCAGCCGGCCAGGTGGGCGTACCAGGTGTGGCAGTGCACCACGTCGGCCTCGGCCACGGTGCCGGCCATCACCAGGTTGCGCTGGAGCGTATCCATCAGCTTTTGGTGGCGCTCGTCGTAGGCCGGCGGCTGAAAAGGCGGCGCGATGCCCTGCACGCGCAGGTTGCCCTGGCGCTCGTCCTGCTCGCCGAAGCTGTAGACTTCGACGCGGTGGGCGCCGCCGTCGAGGCGGGCTAGCTCGCGCACCAGGTACTCGACGTGTACGCCCGCGCCGCCGTAGACGTGCGGCGGGTACTCGTTGGTCAGAATGGCGATGTTCATCGCGGCGGGGGTAGGGTAGCGGAAAGCTACGGGACGCTTCAGTATCGCTTTTTGCGGGGAGGAAAGCCACAGCTAGCGCGCACGTGCCTGCCGTCGGGGCGGCGCGCGGCTGCGTCATTCGATGAAGATCTCGTGCGGCGCGTGCACGAACAGCACGTCTTTGAGCTTCGGGTGGTTGGCGAAGAGGTCCTCGCGCCGCTCTTGCAGCCCCTCCAGGTCGAAGCCTACTACGGTCAGGTCGGCGTCGCCGGAGAGGCGCGCTATCATCTTACGAAAGGCGTCGACGTTGTTGACCGGCAGGAAGCGCAGGTTCTTCTCGGAGACCGGCAGGCGCCCCTGGGCCATCAGGCGCATGAATTCGCCCTTGCGTTCGGCCACCTGGTCTTCGGGCAGCGCCGCAAAGACCCGGATCTCGGCGTCCTTCCAGTCCGGATGCCCGAGCAGAATGTAGCTGAGCAGGATCATCAGGTTGGCGTTGTCGCTGTCGTTCCAGGTCAGCCAGATGTGGATGGACTGGCGTTCGCCGAAGTGGAAGTCGCCGTGGCGTAGCACCATCAGGATCATCCGGGTGCTGGCGGCAAAGAGGCAGTTATCGACGACCTCCGTGACGACCTCCGGCGGGTCGTTCTTCGAGAATTCGAACAGGACGGTGTTGTTGTGCAGCCCGGAGACGCCGGGAATCTGCAAGCTCTGGGCCAGCGCCGAGGTCATCGACGGGCTGACGATGGTGTCCATGTAGACGGTGCTCTTCTGCCGGCGCGCCATCTTTACCAGACGCTGCCGGACCCGCTGGCTCTCGAGGTAGGAGGCGGCGTTGAGGTGGCCCTTGATGAAGTGCAGGTAGGTGCCGAAGCCGTGACGATGGCAGAGCCAGCGCAGAAAGGTGAGCGGGGCGCGCCGGTCGAACGTCCGCCCGTTGACCATGATGACGCTGGGCCGCCACTCCTCGGCTTCGAGTTTTTCTCGCCGCCGCAACTGGAGCCGGATGTGCAGGTAACGCGTGGCCTGCGTCATGACGCCGGCAAACATCTCGGCCAGGTCGTCTTCGCCGCTGCGCGCGCGCTTCATGAACTGGTAGAGCGCGCCCATCACCAGCAGCGCCAGCACGGCGAAGACCGGGTCCATCTGAAACATCATCAGCAGGCACATCACCGCGCCGAAGAGGCTCACGTACCAGCGCGAGCGGAAGCTGGGGCGGAAGCTGGGGCGGGCGGCGAAGTGCTCCAGGAAGCTGATGGCGCAGAGCGCGCCGTAGGTGACCATGAAGAACATCGAGATGAGCCGGGCCACGAAGTCGACGTTGCCCAGCGCCACGATGACCAGCGCCACGACGCCGGTCACCAGCGTCGTGTTGCGGGGTTCGTTGACCCGGCCGACGCCGCGCGCGAGCCAGCGGTTGACGTGCGCGCCGGGCAGGCTGCCGTCGCCGCCGAGGGCTTGCAGCGTGCGTGGGGCCACCAGCACCGAGCCGATGGCCGAGCTGAGCGTGGCGCAGGCCAGCCCGATGGGAATGATCGGCCCCCAGAGGGCGATGCGCGCCATCACGAGCTGGTCCTCGTCGAGCAGGTCGGACGGGGCCGAATAGGCCAGCTTGCTGACGATGAACAGGTAGATGACCATGCCCATGAGCGTGGCCCCCAGCGTGCCGCGCGGAAGCGACCGGCGCGGGTTGGCCAGGTCGCCCGAGAGACCCACGCCCGCCGTCATCCCGGTGAAAGCCGGAAAGACGATGGCAAAGACGATGAAGAAGGTGTCGGGGTCGAGCGTGGTCGACGTCAAGCTGACGGCGTTGGGGTCGAAGCCCTCGACCGGGCCGCCCAGGAAGAACAACACCAGCGAGGCCGTCAGCGTGGCGATGACCGCGTAGAGGGCCTTGACGCCCATCGCGGCGCCCTTTGAGAGCACCAGCGCCAGCAGCGCCAGCGTGGCCGGCAGCGAGACGAACCGGGGGTCGAACCCGACGCCGAGCTGGTCCTCGAAGAACGGCGTCAACGGCCGGAACGCCTCGGCAAAGGCGATCATGTAGAACGCCACGGAGATGGCCTGCGAGAGGTAGAGCGAGATGCCGATGACGCCCCCAATGGTGGTGCCGAACGAGCGCGAGATGATGAAGTACTCGCCGCCGCCTTCGACCTTGCGGTTCGTGGCGATCTCGGCGATGGCCAGCGCCGTGGGGATCGTGACCAGGTGGCCCAGCAGGATGATGGCGAACGCCCCCAGCAAGCCCACGTTGCCCACGGCGTAGCCGAACCGCAGAAACATGATGGCCCCCAGGATGGTGCTGATCCCCGTCAGAAAGACGGGGAGGGTGCCGAAGCCGTGGCCGGACGATCCGCCGTTGGGTGCGGCGGCCAGGGCTTCCCGGGCGGGCGCCTCGGCGGCGGTGACGTTGCTCGCTTCCATAAAGACACCAGGTTGGGATGATCCGTCGCCGGGAAGGCGCGGCGTCTCTGTGCAGACAGGCCGGTGGGGTTGGGCTAATATAACGCACGTTGCGCTCTTTCTCGACACAACCTCCGCAAACCTGGCGGCACGGAGCCGGGACCCATCGGCTATCCCGATGCGGCGTCGTCGGCGGCGCGCTTCCAGAGCAGGATCACTAGCCAGAGGATAAACACCCGCACGGCCAGCGGCATCGCTTCGGGCAACTCCGCCGTGAGCTTGCGCGTGAAGGCGTGATCGGGCGCGACGGTGCCGAGCAGGCGCTCCTCTTCGAGCAGCACGAACGTCCGCCCGAAGGCCGACCGCGCCCGGAGCGTGTAGCGGCAGTCGTCGTAGGCGAGGTCGAAGGAGCGGCGGAAGGCGCTGGGCTTGACGGCCCTCATCAGCACGTGCCCGCCGGACTCCAGCACGAACGGGCCGCTCATCCAGCCCTCGCGGTAGACCCGGCAGGCCACCTCGCCGATCATCACCTCGGCTTTTTCGCGGAAGGCGGCCATGTCGATCTCGGCCACCGGCGAGCCGGCGGCGTCGTAGACGGTGAAATCCCAGGAAAAGATGCCGTGCGGCGCGGCGCGGAGCATGGCGGCGCGTGGTTGGCGAGCGGGCGAGTCCGGCACAGGGAAGAGTTTACGCCCCAGGCGTCCGCTTTGCAACCGGAGGGCCGCCCCCGGCGGCCCGTCGTTTTGATTTGACGACGAGATTGGCGAAGTTCGAGGGCGTCGCCTCCATCGATCACCGACTCAGACCCCCGGCATGAAGCTCACCTTCTGGGGCGCCGCGCGCACCGTCACCGGCTCGAAGCACCTGCTCGAACTCGAAAACGGCAAACGCCTGCTGCTCGACTGCGGGCTGTTCCAGGGCCGCCGCGCCGAGTCCCGCGAGCGCAACGCCCGGTTCGGCTTCGAAGCCGCCTCGATCGACGCCGTGCTGCTCTCGCACGCCCACATCGACCACGCCGGGCTGCTGCCCAAACTCTACAAAGACGGCTTCCGGGGCTGCGTCTACGCCACGCACGCCACCTACGACCTGTGCAGCCTCATGCTGCGCGACAGCGCCCACATCCAGGAGAAAGACATCGAGTACGTCAACAAGCGGCATCGCAAGCGCGGCGAACCGCCCGTCGAGCCGCTCTACGACATGGAGGACGCCGACGGCGTGATGGAACACTTCGTGGGCGTGCCCTACGGCTATCGCTTCCACCCCGCCGAGGGCGTCGAGGTCGTCTACCGCGACGCCGGCCACATCCTCGGCTCGGCCACGATGGTGCTCTCGATCACCGAAAACGGCAAGACCACCCGCCTGGGCTTCACCGGCGACGTCGGCAACCCCGGCAGGCCCATCCTGCGCGACCCGGCCAAGATGGACGACTGCGACTACCTGATCTGCGAATCGACCTACGGCGGCGCCGTGCACGACCCGCCCGAGCAGTCGAAGGAACGCCTGGCCGAGGTCGTAGGGCGCACCAGCGGACGCGGCGGCAAGGTCATCATCCCGGCCTTCGCCGTCGGACGCACGCAGGAGATCGTCTACGCGCTCGACCAGCTCTGGCACGAGCAGCGCCTGCCGCCCATCCCCGTCTACGTCGACAGCCCGCTGGCCGTCAACGCCACGGGCGTCTACCAGGCCCACCCCGAATGCTTCGACCGCGCCTTGATCCAGTACATGCGCGAAGAAGGCGACCCGCTGGGCTTCGAACGCCTGACCTACATCCGCGACGTGGAAAAGTCGAAAGCCCTCAACGGGATGCGCGTGCCGATGGTGATCATCTCGGCCTCGGGCATGTGCGAGGCCGGGCGCATCCTGCATCACCTCAAAAACAACATCGGGGACGCGCGCAACACGGTGATGATCGTCGGCTACTGCGCCGACCACACCCTGGGCAAGAAGATCGTCGACCGGCTGCCCGTCGTGCGCATCTTCGGCGACGAGTACGCCCTGCGCGCCGAGGTCGTGGTGATGAACAGCTACTCGGCCCACGCCGACGAACCCGGCCT
>JBFGTT010000230.1:0-6099 GCA_041565995.1 Rhodothermales bacterium | reverse complement strand
GGTCGAACACCCGGAACTGCGCCCCGTCCACGCGCGCGGCGCCTTCTCCAACCCTCCGTGCGGCCTCTTGCTGCCCTCCGTGATTGGCCCGTGCGCGCGCCGCCGGGTCGCCGTCGGTGGCAAACTCGACCTCCGGCCCCCAGCGGTCACTCACCACCAGGTCGTCGGTGGATAGCACCGCGCCGGCGACGGCGTCGACGCGCACGCTCCAGTAATGCTGCGCCCCGTTTTCGTAGATCTCCAGGTGCCAGGCCAGCCGTGCGCTGCCGTCGGCCATCTTCTGGTAGACGAGCCGCACGGGGATCGGGTCGAGCGCGATGCCGCCGTCGCTCAGCAGCACCGCGTCGTCCGTCCCCCCGATCACGTCCACGACGATCAGCGGCTCGGTGAGGAACAGCCCCAGCGAGAGGGCCGCCGCCGTCACCGCCGCCTCCTGCGTCAGCACCGGCGCCGTCGCGTTGACGCGGCCCGCCAGGTCCGAGACGAAGCGGTTGCCGGCGCTGAGCACGCTCCCATCGGACGCCACGTTGACGTTGACGAGGCCGTGGTGCACACCGATGCCCTGGTGGCGCTGCTGGAAATACACGTGCGTGACGCCGTTGTGGCCGGTGGTGTACGCATCCGTCACGACCATCTCCGCCAGGTCCGCCCCGGTCAGGCCCAGCGTACCCCGGTGCTGGGCCAGGTAGGCGCGGGCGGCGTTCTCGGCGGGGCTTTGCGCCCGGACCATCGAAGCGGTGAGCAGCAAGAGCGAGAGGAACAGCAGTGCGCGTCGCATGGCCGGCCTGTTGTTTCGGGTGAGGGGAGGTTGGTATGGACGTGTGGACGCTTGTTTTTTCGAGCCGTCGCCCACACGTCCCGGCGTCTAGTCGATCTGCGAGCCTTTGCCGGAGTTGGGCCGCCAGTAGTTGTTCTTGTCGTCGTTCTGCACCTGGCCGTTGAGGTTGGCGTCGGAGGCCTTGTAGCCGGCCAGGCCGACCTCCGCGCGCCAGAGGTTGTTCTTGTCGGAAGTCTGGACCTGCCCGTTACCGTCGAAGTCGCCGGCGTAGAGGCCGAAGACGCCGGGTTCGAGTTGCTGCATCGGCTGCGCGCCGAAGGCCTGGCCCTGGCCCGTCGTGAAGTCGTGCGTGAGCGTCGAGCTGCTGAGCACGACGGCGGCGGCGGACATCACCGGCAGGTGGTTGCGGTGGCGGACGACGACGAAGTGATCCTGCACGACCGGCACCACGAAGGCCACCGGACTGACGCAGTCGAGATCCACGATGCTGCCGTCGCGCTTGAGGAAGGCGGCGCGGCGGGCCACCGTGTCGCCGGCGTCGGCGCTCGTGCGCAACTCGACGAGCACCCAATCGACGATCTCGGGGTTGTTGGCGAAGAAGCCGGCGCCGACGCCCTCCGTGCCGTCGTAGTCCATCGGCGTGCCGTCGAAGAAGGCGTCGGCGTAGGGCTGGCTCGTGGGCAGGTGGCCGCCGCCGTTGAGCGCGGTGTTCATGAAGTTCGTCGCGCTCTCGTAAGGCCCTTCGAGGACCACCTTCGCGTCTACGTCGACGAGGTTGGGCGTCAGGTTGGTCACACAGGTGCGGGCAAAGGCGGTGAAGGGGCCGGGCAGCTCCACCGAGGTGGCCGAGGCCGCGTTGTCGATGCAGCCCTGGTCGACGATTTCCACGTCGTCGACGTACCAGCCTACGTCGCCCAGGAGCAGGTCGGTGAACATGCGGAAGCGAAGCTGGACGGTTCGCCCGGCAAAGACGGTCAGGTCCACCGAGGTCTGGATGTAGCAGCCCTGGCCGGGGGTCTGCTCCGGCTCGTGATCGGGGAATTCGGCGCAGCTGTCGCCGTTGAAGAAGCTGCCGTTGTAGCCGTTCTTGGTCATCTTGCCGCCGAGGTCGTTCCAGTTGAGGCCGCCGTCGTCGGTGATCTCGACGAAGCCGCCGTCGAAGCCGAGTTCGGTGTGGAACTTGTGCCAGAAGGTCAGCACCGGCGTGCCGCTGCTGCCGGTAGGATCGCCGGGATCGGCGGCGGGCAGCGTCAGCGGCACCGTCTGCGTCAGATACTGGTTGTTGTCGGTATCGAAGTCGCGGGCGAACCAGACGCCGGGGAGGCTGTGCGCGTCGGGGCTGGCCGGGAAGTGCGTCCACGTAACGGCGGGCACGTCGCTCGTCGAGGTCCAGTTGGCGGCGGTGTCCATCGCGTCGGTAAAGAGCACGGGCGAGTGCACGCCGCCGTTGATCCGGACCTGGTAGGAGCACGTGAGGCTGGCGCCGCCGGAGAGCGCGCCGGGCGAGAACGTGATGGTGTTGGTGCCGGCGTCGAAGGCGCCGTTGCAGCCGCCGCCGGTCTGCACCGAGCCGTCGACGTAGGTGACCCGGTTGGGGATCGGATCGGTGATGGTGACGCCGGAGAGCGGGAGCGCCAGTTCGTTGAGCGCCGTCAGCGCGTACGTCAGCACCTCGCCGGCGACGGCTTCTTCCTTGTCCACCGCTTTGGTCAGGCGCAACTGCGGCGCGCACTCGGGCGGCAGGTCGAAGTTATCGACGAAGACGCTGGCCTGGGCGCCGTAGCCGAGGCCGCGCCGGGCGAAGGCTTCCCAGACGGTGCAGACGGTGGCCTGGTCGGTCGAGGCTTCGGCAGCGGCGATGATGCCGTCGCGCATGTCGACGAACGTCGGGCTGCACGGCGTCATCTTCATGCCGTCGACGATGAGTTGCATCGCCAGGTTGTTGCCCCCGCTGCCGCTGTAGAGGTCGGGGTCGAAGCCGTCTCGGTCGATCAGGTCCCAGATGAACTCCCACATCATGGTGGCCCAGACGAAGCCGACGCCGTGCGGGATCGTCAGGCTGCCCCCGGCATTCTGGAGGTCGCTGTAGGTGAAGTCGTTGACGCCGAAGTCGGTCGAGTAGGGCGCCGGGCGGATGCCGCCGCCGGTGAAGGGGTCGGCGAAGATGGCGTAGTTGCCGATGCCGCGCGGCGTGGTGCGGGTGTCGGTGCCCTTCATCGTCAACATCAGCGCGGCCCAGTCGCTCCATCCCTCACCGCCCTGCTCGGTGCCGCCGAGGCAGGCGTTGTTAGGCCCGCCCACCAGCCGGGTCGAGATGGCGTGGTGGTACTCGTGGGCGATGATGCCGTTGTCGAAGTCGCCGTCGCGGAACGGCAGCGGGTTGGGATCCCGGCGCAGCGTGGCGTTGACCGTCACGGCGGCGTCCACCTCGGCGCGGATGGCCAGGCCGTCGAGGTTGCCCACCATCGCCGACGGGATGACCGCCGCCTCGCAGCCCGCCGTGCACCCCATCACCAGCGGCCCCTGGCCCGGATTGTGCGTGTAGACGATCACGCCGATGGCGCCGGAGAGCTGCGCGCTGAGCACCTTCTCGATGAACGAGCACGTCCCCCGCTTGACCAGGGCGATCTTGCCGCTGACGGCGGCGGCGTTGGCGTAGGGCAGCGGCGAGGGCGCAGCCCCGGCGTTCAGGCCGCAGCCTTCATCGGGCAGACCCGCCGCGTTGGCGTTCTTCTGGGCCAGCACCAGGTCGGCGGTCTCGTTGTTGGGCGCCGGGCCGAAGGCCGCCTGAAACGACGGCTTCACCCCGGCGATGTTGGCCGGCGCGTTGATCAGCACCGGCGGCAGGCCCGAAGGCGGCGTCCAGAGGAACATCTGCATCCGGCCCGGCACGCCGTCCTGGAGCGTCAACTGGTTGGCGTTGTTCTGCCCGCCGCCGTCCTGCGCCTGCGCGATCTCCAGATCGTTCTCGAGGCCGCCCCGCCCGAAGTTGGTCCGCTGCAAGTTGCCGCTCTGCTCGTTGAACCCGTACTGGTAGAACACGTCGTGCATGACGTTATTCATGTAGAAGAGGTTGACGACGGCGGCGGGGCCGTAGGCGGAGGGCTGCCTGGTCAGGTCGAGCGAGTAATCGGGAGCCGTCAGGTTGGGATTGTTCGTGGTGAAGTCGCGCGAGAGGCCGTCGTCGGGGCTGGGGCCGGCTTCGGTGCCGAGGCTGTCGAGGTGGGCGAAGACGTTGTTGCCGCGCGTGGTGGTGTAGTCGCCGCCGCCGTCGTTGTGCCAGCCGTTGGTGGCCGCCAGGGGGCCGGCCTTGGCGATCTGATCGGAC
The DNA here is from genome assembly GCA_041565995.1 of Rhodothermales bacterium. Classification (GTDB taxonomy): domain Bacteria; phylum Bacteroidota; class Rhodothermia; order Rhodothermales; family JBFGTT01; genus JBFGTT01. The sequence goes on along the minus strand of JBFGTT010000230.1, from coordinate 1,993 downwards.
TCGGTGACGATCTGGCGCAGGTCCGCCGTCGGGAACCGCTCGCCGGCAGCGTGGCTGGGACTCTCGAAGGGGATCGGGTAGACCTCGTAGAGGCCGTCGTTGGTGCGCCTCGGCGCGGCGGCGGGCGCCCCGTGCAGGCGCGCTTTCTCCGCCCGGTACTTCTCGATGAGCCGCGCACGCAGGGCCGCGCTCTCGCGCCAGTTGGGCAGGTCCGTCTGCGGCGTCAGGTAACCGAAGTCGTCGTGCGTGACCAGGTCCTCGCGCAGCAGCACCTCGCCCGTCTCGGCATCGACGAGGGCGCGCCAGTAGTGCTGCTGGTCGAGTTCGTAGATCTCCAGGCGCCAGGCCAGGCGGACGGTGCCGTCGGGCATGGGCTGGTAGACGAGCCGGGCCGGGATCGGATCGAGCGAGATGCCCGCCGGGCTGAGGGTGACTTCCTGGGCCGGGCCGCCTTTCGAGGCCTCCAGCACCAGCGGCTCGGTGAGGGGCAGGTCGAGCGCGCGGGCGACGGCCTGCACGGCCATCTCCGGCGGCAGCGCCGGCGTCGTGCTACGGACGCGGGCGGCCAGCTTGGAGACGAAGCGGCTCTTGGCAAGCAGCACCTCGCCGTCCTTGAGGTGCACGTTGAGCACGCCGTTGTAGACTTCGATGCCCGCGTGACGCTGCACCAGGTAGAGATGCGTGACGCCGTTATGCGCATCGGTGTACTGGCTGCTGACGACCACGTCGGCCAGGTCCGCCTCACTCAAGCCGTACTGCTGCGGGTGCTCGCTCAGGTAGCGCCGCGCGGTCTCGAGGGCGTCTTGCTGGGCTTGCGCAAAGGAAGGAAAAAGGAAAAGGATTGCCGCGAGCAGGGCGTAACGCATCTTCATGGCCGACCTCCGGGGGTGGGATGAGGCGAGCGACGCGGCGCCAAAAGCCCCTGACTGCCTGCGGCCCGGCCTCTCGTGGGGATTACGCGAGTACCATGCCGGCAAGGTATCTCGTTTCCCGGAGATCACTCATCAGCGTTATTCTGACTTCTGGATAGGACGGGATCGCATTTCTGTGTCGTCGTTTGTCTGACGCGCCTGTCGGTGTCTGTCCTACAGCCTCGGAAGCGCTTCCAGGCTGCGAGGCGCACAAAGCAGAGCGGCCCGGCCCTGTTTATCTCACCATATTCCAGAGCCCTGGCCTCGGGCAACAAAGAAAACTCTCAAGCCATCGCCAGCGGCAGCGGGTGTTCGACGCCCGAATGGAGATAGGCGTTGGGGTCGAAGGAAAGGGCGTCGTCCGGGAGCCAGTCCCAGAGCGGCCCCAGATGCCGCCGGATGATCTCGACGAACTGATGGGGCACCTCGGCGGTCTCGCCTTCGAAGAAAGCCCGGAACGCCGGCTCGTCGAGCCACCGGCGCACCCGGCGCAGACCCTGCATCCGGTTCCTGCGTTCGGAGGAGAAGCCCCGGAAAAACTGTTCGAGGCCCAGAATCAGATTCCGGTTGGCCCGCAGGCGGCGGAAGATGGCGCGCGGCGCAAAGACGTAGTCGAAGGTATCGATGACGTGATCGTAAAATGCAGGCCAGGTGTAATGCTTGGGCTTGACGTTCATGGCCTTGATGAGATCCAGGAAATGGAACGGCACAGGCACGACCCGGCCCTCCTGCTGGTAGGTCAGGTTGAGCACGGCGTTGCGCCCGAAGGCCGACAGCAGCGCCAGGTGGGGATAGACGCCCGGGGCCAGATCCACGAACCGCTTCGTCAACGCGAACGGCTCGGCGCCTTCGTCGACGTCGAGACCGAAGATCAGGTTGGCCTGCACGTACGGGACGTAGGCGTTGATCAGGTTGACGTGCTCGGCCACGCGCCGCACCTTCTCCAGCCCCTTCGTCGCGCGCATCTTCGACTTGTCGCCGAAGTCCAGCCACGACTCGATGCCCGGCGCGATGGCTTTGAAGCCATTGCGCGCCAGGCGCTTCAGGTTGTCCTCCTTCAAGAGCGAAAGCGAACTCTCGGC
>JBFGTT010000229.1:0-6123 GCA_041565995.1 Rhodothermales bacterium | reverse complement strand
GGTGCTCATCGACAAGCGGCGCAAGGAAAACCTGCAACACCTGCGCCGGCAGCCTTTTGTCGTCACCCCGCAGGAGGACTGGGTCTTCGGCTACGACTTCGCCTACGAGACGCTGCTGCGGCACTTCAAGACGCATTCGCTCAAAGGCTTCGGCGTCGAAGATTTGAAGCTGGGGCTGATGGCGGCGGGCGCGGCCCTGTATTACCTGGGCGAGACGCAGAAGGGCCGCCTGCCCCACGTCCACCGCATCACCCGCTACGCCAGCGACGACTACATGGCGCTCGACCCCCAGACGAAGCGCAACCTCGAACTCGTCGCCTCGATGCAAAGCGGCACGCAGGAAGGCACCCTCGTGCAGATCCTCGACGAGACACTCACGCCGATGGGCGGGCGGCTGCTGCGCAAATGGCTCGTGCGGCCCCTGCGCAACGTCGAAAACATCAACAAGCGGCTCGACGCCCTCGACGCCCTGGTCAAGGCCCGGCGCCTGCGCGAGGGCCTGCGCGCCGAACTGCGCGAAGTGGGCGACCTCGAACGCCTGACCGCCAAGGTCGCCACCGGACGCGCCACGCCGCGCGACCTCGTCTATCTCAAACTCTCGTTGAAGCAAATCCCCCCGCTTAAAGCGTTACTTCAGGAGGAACCGTGCGAGACGTTGCGGCGCCTGGCCGAAAGCCTGACGCTCTGCCAGGGCGTCGTGGACCGCATCCAAACGGCCCTCGTAGACGAGCCGCCCGCCGGCGCCGCCGACGGCGGCATGATCCGCGAAGGCTACCACGCCGAACTGGACGAACTGCGCGCGCTGGCCCGCTCGGGCAAAGACTGGGTCGCACGCATGCAGCAAAAGGAGATCCAACGCACCGGCATCCCGTCGCTCAAAGTCGGCTTCAACAAGGTCTTCGGCTACTACCTCGAAATCACCAACACCCACAAAGACAAGGTCCCGGACGACTACATCCGCAAGCAGACGCTCGTCAACTCGGAACGCTACATCACCCCCGAACTCAAGGAATACGAGGAGAAGATCCTCACCGCCGAGGAGAAGATCGCCGGCCTGGAGGGCGAACTCTTCAACCAGCTCCGCATGGCGGTGGCCGAAGAAACCGCCGCGCTGCAACTCGACGCCGCACTGCTGGCCATGTTCGACTGCTTCTGCGCGCTCGCCGAAGTGGCCGACCGGGGCGGCTACACCCGGCCCGACGTGCACGAGGGCCTGGAACTGCACATCGAGGACGGGCGGCATCCGGTGGTCGAGCGCACGCTGCCGCCGGGCGAGCCGTTCATCCCCAACAGCGTCCACCTCAACCCCGAAACCGACCAGATCTTCATCATCACCGGACCGAACATGGCCGGCAAGAGCGTCGTCTTGCGGCAGGTGGGCCTGATCGTGCTGCTGGCGCAGGTCGGCGCCTTCGTGCCGGCCAAAGCCGCGCGCATCGGCGTCGTCGACCGCATCTTCACCCGCGTGGGCGCCTCCGACAACCTGGCCGCCGGCGAAAGCACGTTCCTGGTGGAGATGAACGAGACGGCCAACATCCTCAACAACGCCACGCCGCGCTCGCTCATCCTGCTCGACGAGGTAGGGCGCGGCACCTCCACCTTCGACGGCCTCTCCATCGCCTGGGCGCTCGTCGAGTACCTGCACCAGCACGCCGACGTGGCCGCGCGCACGCTCTTCGCCACGCACTACCACGAACTCAACGAGCTGGCCGCGCGCTACGAGCGCGTGCGCAACTTCCGCATCCAGGTGCAGGAGCACGGCGGCAAGGTCATCTTCCTGCGCAAGATGGTGCCCGGCGGCGCCGACCATTCGTACGGCATCGAGGTGGCGCGCATGGCCGGCCTGCCCGAACCCGTCATCGAGCGCGCCCGGCAGGTGCTCGAGCAGCTCGAGAGCCAGCACCTCGTCGTCGAAGCCGCCGGCGAGGAGTCCGCCGCGGGCGGCGACGGCGTCCCGGCCCGGCGGGCCCGCCCCGCGCTGCCACCCCTCGACGACACGCCGCAAATGTCGCTCTTCGGCGGCGCCGCCGCGCCCGATCCGGCCTTCGAAGAGATCAAGGAGAAGCTCAGCGCCGTCGATCCCAACCGCATCACCCCCATCGAGGCCCTGCTGACGCTGGCCGAGTTGAAACGGCTGGCGGGGGAATAGACCCGAAAAACGACGACGGGGCGTGCATCAAAGTGTTCCATGCTTTATACTTAACCGTATGCGTACCCAGTCGGTTATCCGTGATTTGTTCTGAGATGGCATAGGCATCGCGCCGATGCGTTGTTTTGAGTTATCGACTGCTGTAGGGGCAGGCCCCCGTGCAGCCAGTCGTACCGGATATCCGACCCATGCTTCGCCGCAGTCGGAGTGTTCTAGCGTGGTAGCAAGGCTGCGGTGATGAGCGTTGAAACATTCACAAAAACAGAGGAGGGTGGCGACATGAAAACGTGGAAGCAAACCCGCATCGCAGGCGCCGTAGCGTTCCTGGCCGTTCTGAGCTGGGCCGGTTGCGACGGCCGGCCGATCACGGTCTCTGCCGGAACCGACTGCTGGGCGACGATCCCGCCGACGCAGATAGCACTTCCCCAGACGATTCCCGCCGGTTTCCTCGGCGAACGGTGCGATTCGATCCCTCAAGGGACGCTCATTGCCCTGGCCGGAGTTCCGTTCGACACGGCCTTTGTCGCCGCCCCGGAGGGGTGCAACTGCCCGCAGGAGCCGGAAGTCAGGCTGGTCTGGGTGGACCAACATGGACAGGCGGTTCCAGAGGGAAGCCGGCACGCCGTCGAACAGGTGCCGGATCCGTCTGCGACGCCGACGGTCGACACGTGCATCAGGCGCCAGGAGGATATCACCCTGGCTCCCGACAGGGCCGACACGACGGCTATCCAGATGGTCGCCTTCTCGCTGAGGAACAACGAGCCGCTCAGGGTCACCTGCGGCGATCAAACCCGCCTCTTTGACGTCTTCGTACAGAACAGCGGCAGGCAGTCGCTGGGCGCGATGGTCTTCACGCGGACCGGGAAGACGCGGAGCGGAAATATGACGGTCGCGAGCCTGCCCATCTCGTTCTCGTTCGAACTCAGAGAGCAAGACGGCCCCCCAGGAGAGCTTCTGGAAGGGCAGGTTGACTTCGGCGACGCGATGGGAACGTTCGAAGTGCGAGGGCAGTGATCCCGACCACCTCGGGCCACGCACAGCGCCTCGAAGCTCCAGAAAGGCGGCGAGGGCAGGCGAGGACGTGGCGGCAACGCCCTGCCGGTGCGGGCGGGCGGCGCCAGCGGGTGCACCTCAGGCGGCCACGTGTTATCTTGGAAGCGGTACGCCGGCAGCGCGTCCGGCAAGCATCCAAGAAAACACGGAGGAAACCATGTCCTGGGACGAAGACGACGACAAAACCGTCTACAAAGTGGTCATAAATCACGAGGAGCAGTATTCGATCTGGCCGGCGGACCGGGAGAACCCGCTCGGATGGAAAGACGGAGGCAAAGAGGGCACGAAGCAGGAATGCCTGGATTACATCGAGGAGGTGTGGACCGATATGCGCCCGCTGAGCCTGCGCAAGAAGATGGCGGAGATGGAGCAGCAAGCCGCCAAGGCGGCGCCGAAGCCGGCCAAGAAAAAGAAGTAGTCGGTTCGTCAGAGCGCCTCGAAGCGCCAGCCGTCGTCGCGCAACTGCGCCAGGACGGTCGCCAGGGCGGGCGGGGTGACGTCCTGGGCCTTCGGGTTGTCGTGCAGCACGATGATGGATCCGGGGCGAACGGCCTGCAAGATGCGCGCCTCGACCTTCTCCTGCGTGGCCGAGGCCAGGAAGTCGCCGGGGCCTACGTCCCACATCGTGCAGCGTTGATCGCGTTCCTGGCACCAGTCGCGCATGGCCCGCGTGAAGCGCCCGTAAGGCGGGCGCATCCATCGAACAGGCGCCTCGACGAGCTCTTCGAGCAGGTCCGTCGTCCTTTCGAGTTCGTCGAGAACCTCGGCGTCGGACGTCCGCCAGGTGTTCGGATGCGTGTAGGTATGGTTGCCGAGGGTGTGGCCGGCCTCGTGGATGGCGCGCACCAGGCCGGGATCTTGCTCGACCTGTTCGCCCAGCAGGAAAAACGTGGCGTCGGCCTCGAAGCGCGCCAGCACGTCGAGCAGCGGGGCGGTCATGGTGGGCGTGGGGCCGTCGTCGAACGTGAAATAGACGACGCGCTCGGTGGTCGAGACGCGCCAGAGTAGGTCGGGAAAATACCAGGCCAGCAGGCGCGGCACGCGCGTGCCGACGGTGTGCACGAGATCGATCATGAGAAAATTCGTCTGCCTTTCCAGTGTGTAGCGCCCAGCCTTGCCGAAACGCCGATGAACACGACGTAAAGAATCTGAAGCCCTTGTTCGGGCACAAAATAGCGAAACAGGCGGCGTTGGCCAAAATGTCGGCAGGCCGGGTAGAGCAGCGTCGCCTCGGCGCCGATCTTCAGCGCCAGCGCCAGCGCCACGACGGGCCAGAGCGCCGGCGCCAGGGGCAGCGCCGCCAGGCCCGCCAGCAGCAGCACGTAATAAGCGTAGACGCCCAGGACGACGGCCACCAGCCCGGCGCGCGGGTAGCGGGGGCCGGTAGCCGCCCAGCGCCGCCGCTGCGCCCAGAACGCGGGCAGGTCCGGCATCGGATCGGTCTCGACGACGGCCTGCGGGTCGGCGCAGAAGCGCACCTGCCACGCCGTCTCGGCGGCCAGGCGTTGGGCCAGCGCCTCGTCGTCGGCGGGGCCGGCGTCGGCGTCGTGCGGCAGGCCGAAGCGCTCGTAGACGGCGCGGCGGTAGGCCACGTTGGCGCCGTTGCACATGTTGGGCCGTCCCAGGCCGATGCCGCCGGCGCCCGTCGCCACGAGGGCCAGGAATTCGAGGGCTTGCAGCTTGCCGAAGAGCGTGCGGCCCGGTCGGTAGCGCACCGGCCCGGCCACGAAGCCCGTCTCCGGGGTGAAGTGGGCGGCCATCGTGCGGATCCAGCGGCGCGGCACGGCGCAGTCGGCGTCGGTGGTCAGGATGATCTCGCCCGAAGCGGCCTCGATGCCGTGATGCAGGGCGTGGCGCTTGTGGCCGGCGGCGGCCCCGGCAACCTCGTGCATCCGCAGCAGACGTAGCGGCGGCCCGGCGCCCTCGGCTTCCCCGGCGTTCCCGGCGACGGCCAGGACGGGGCGGCGGGCTTGCAGGCGACGCACGAGGGCGGGCGTCTCATCCTCCGAAAAATCGTCCACGACGATCACCTCGAAGCGGTCCGGCGGGTAGTCGTTGGCCAGGATGGCGCGGAGGCAGGCCCCGATGCCGGCAGCCTCGTTGCGCGCCGCCACGACGACCGAGACGCGCGGCCAGCGCGGCGGGTCGCCCGGCGTGCCCGCCCGCCGCACCCGCCGAAAGCCGACGGCGAACAGGCCGATCAGCGCGGCGTAACACGCCGCCGCCACCCCCAGGACGATGGAAAACGCGGTCGTCATTTGCTACCTTCTGCGTGCATCTGCCGTCGATCCCGGATAATACGTCTTCAGCCTCGAAAATACATGCGCATTCTCATCATCGGCGGCGGGGGGCGGGAGCACGCGCTGGCCTGGGCGCTCGCGCGCAGCCCACAGCAGCCGGAACTTTTCATCGCGCCGGGCAACGCCGGCACCGCCGCGCTGGGCCGCAACGTCGCCCTCCAACCGACCGACCTCGACGCGCTGCTCGGCTTTGCACGGGCCGAAAACATCGCCCTGACGGTGGTGGGGCCGGAGCAGCCGCTCGTCGACGGCCTGGCCGACCGCTTCGAAGCCGCCGGGTTGCGCGTCGTCGGCCCGACGGCGGCGGCGGCCCGGCTCGAAGGCAGCAAAGCCTTCGCCAAGGCGTTCATGCAGCGCCACGGCATCCCGACGGCCGCCCACCGCACCTTTGCCGGCGCGCAGTACGCCGAAGCCCTGGCCTTCGTCGAAGAGACCGGCGCGCCCGTCGTCGTCAAGGCCAGCGGGCTGGCCGCCGGCAAGGGCGCCCTCGTCTGCCTTACCCTCGACGAAGCCCGCACCGCCCTCGACCGCCTCATGCGGCAGCGCGCCTTCGGAGCAGCGGGCGATGAGGTGGTCGTCGAGGCGTTCATGGAGGGCGAGGAGGCCAGCGTCTTCGCCCTG
>JBFGTT010000228.1:0-6126 GCA_041565995.1 Rhodothermales bacterium | reverse complement strand
TTATGCAAGACGACAAGACGCAGATCACGACGAAAGTGTTCGCTGTTGACCAGCGCCGTGTAGATTCGCACGTGCGGCAGGTCTTCGAGCACCCCAAGGCAGTCAAAGCCCGAATCGGGCGCCGCAAAATCTCTGAAGCGGACCTTGCCCGCATAGCGGCCTCTACGCCGCGCTGGCGCGATGACAAAGCGCAGGTTGGCATCCGAGCGCAGCTTCGTGATGAGGTGTTTTCCGTGAGCCGAGAGCGTATCGAAGACCTTCCGCTTGGCATAATAGCCATCGCCAACCCAGTAGCGCACTTGCGGCAGCCTTTCGAGACAATCGGTGAGTTGTTCGAGGTAGAAGTCGATGCGGCTGTAGGCCGGGCCGGTCGCTTGCCTCGAAAGACCCGGCGGTGTTTGCGTGGCATCGAGGGCGATGGCGCGCCGACTCTCGGTGGCAATCACGCCCAGGAGTGAGACCTCAAGGCCCGTGCGGAGGGCCTTGGCCGCGTGCGAGAAGAACTTGTCGAGTCCGTAGGTCGTCTTGCCGCTCTTGGGCAGGAAGCTCGTGTCGAAGACGCCGATGAGGGTCTCGCCGGGATGCGCCCGCAGGCCCAGCACGACCAGGTTGAAGGCCAGCCAGTCGAAGCAACGGGCAAAGTGGCGGCGGAAGGTCTGCTCATGCCGTCGGGAGTAGCGGGCGAGGTTGGCGAAATTGGCCCGTCCTTGGTGGGCGAAGAGCACGCGGAAGAGTTCGGCGAGGAAGTCGCGCTGTCGTTTTGCGACTTTGGTGTTGTAAATGGCGTGCATCTTTGCGAAAATGAGCCTCAGCACAGCCTCGATGAGGGGTTGAGCGAGCATAGGTCGTGGGGTCTGCTTGGTGGAACAACAGACCTACGACCTATTGCTTTTTCATGCAACCCCTGATCTAAACTGCACGGAGTATTGGTTACAATATGTGTGAAAACTTGACTCAAGTTGTGACCTGAATAAACGCCTATTTGTCATGCTGGGGAGCATAGCGACGTTTTTCGGCACGCGTGTATCCCGTCCCGGCGTTATCTTGCCGCATCGCCCAACAACCTGGACCCCCATCCATGAAAACCGTCCTGTTCCTCCGCCACGGCAAGTCCGACTGGGACGCCGACTACGCGCACGACCACGAGCGCCCCCTGGCCAGGCGCGGGCGTCAGGCCGCCAAGACGATGGGCCGCCTGCTGGCCGAGCGCGGCCCGGTGCCCGAGAGCATCGTCACCTCGTCGGCGGTGCGGGCGGTGCAGACGCTCAAGCGGGCGCGCAAAGCCGGCGGCTGGGACGCCCCCACCCGCGTCACCGACGCCCTCTACCACGCCGGCGCCGAAGACCTGCTGGCGATCATCCGCGCCGAGCCGGACGCCACCGGCGTGCTGCTGCTCGTGGGCCACGAGCCGACCTGGTCCGAGACCGTCAGCCGCCTGGCCGGCCTGCCTTCGGTGCGCTTCCCGACGGCGGCCCTGGCCCGCGTAGACCTCGGCGTCGATCACTGGCGCGAGGCCGCCTTCGGCAGCGGCACGCTGGTCTGGCTGCTCAAGCCGCGCGACTTCTCCTGATCCTGCCGTCTCCAAACCCCTGACCTGCCCGATGATGCCTTTGCCCGCCGTCTTGCTGGCCGGCGTCGTGCTACCGTTTCTGAGCGAGATGGTGGCGCTGCTGGTCATCAGCGTACTCTTCGCCTACCTGTGCTACCGGCTGCGCCTGGTGCCCATCGCCGGGTTCCTGCTGGCCGGCGTGCTCATCGGCCCCGGCTCGCTGGGCCTCATCGAAGACGTGGAACTGGTCAACAATTCGGCGGAGATCGGGGTGATTCTGCTGTTGTTCAGCATCGGCGTGGAGTTCAGCCTGGAGAAGCTGGCGCGCATCGGGCGGCTGATCTTCGTGGGCGGCGGCGTGCAGGTGGGCGCTAGTGTGGCGGCAGTCGTGGCGGTGTTGCTGGCCTTCGGGATCGACTGGCGCGTGGGCTTTTTCACCGGATGCCTGGTGGCGCTCAGCAGCACCGCCATCGTGCTCAAGCTGCTGGCCGAGCGCGCCGAGACCGACACACCGGCGGGCCAGGTCTCGCTGGCTGTGCTGATTTTCCAGGACCTGGCCATCATCGTGATGGTGCTGCTGGTGCCGATGCTCGGCGGGCAGGGCGGCTCGGCGCTCGACGTGGCGCTGGCGCTGGGTAAGGCGCTGCTGATCATCGGCGCGGTGCTGCTGCTGGCGCGCCGGTTGATCCCCTGGCTGCTGCACAAGATCGCCCAGACGCGGCGCGAGGAGTTGTTCCTGCTGACCGTCGTGGCGCTGTGCTTCGGGACGGCCTGGATCACCAGCCTGGCCGGCGTGAGCCTGGCCCTGGGCGCCTTCCTGGCGGGCCTCGTCGTGAGCGAGAGCCGCTACGGCGACCACGCCCTCAGCGAAATCCTGCCGCTGCGGACCGTCTTCAACGCCGTCTTCTTCGTCTCCGTCGGGATGCTGCTCGACGTGAGCTTCCTGCTGCGCAACCCGTTGCTGGTGCTGGGCGTGGCGGCGGCGGTGCTGCTGCTGAAGGTGCTCGTGACCGGTGGCACGGTGCTGGCGCTCGGTTTCCCGGTGCGCATCGCGGCGGCGGCGAGTCTGGCGCTGGCGCAGATCGGCGAGTTCTCTTTCGTGCTCGACCGCGCCGGGCGCCTGGTGGGGCTTTCGCCGGCAGGCCTGGGCGAGACGGGCGAGCAGACGTTCATCGCCGTGACGGTGCTGCTGATGGTGCTGACGCCGTTCCTGATGCAGGGCGGCCCCCGGCTCGGCGTGTGGCTCGAACGGCGCCTGGCGCGCCGCCTCCCGGCAACGGAACCGTCCGCGCCGGCAGCCGAAACGGCGCTGGAAGATCACGTGATCCTCGTCGGCTACGGGCCGGGCGGACGGCGCCTGGCGCGTGTATTGCAGAACACTGGCATCCCGTTCGTCGTCCTGGAACTCAACCCGAAGTCGGTGGACGAGGCCGAGCGTGAGGGCTTGCCGGTGCTCTACGGCGACGCCAGCCGCCCTCACATGCTCGAACGCGCCGCCATCAAGCGGGCCAAGCTATGCGTGGTGGTCATCAACGAGCGCCCGGCCACCGAGCGCATCGTCCGCCTGGCGCACCATCTCAACCCCACGCTCCAGATCATCGTCCGCACGCGCTTTCTCTACGAGGTGGACCTGCTCCAGGATGCCGGCGCCGACGTGGTGGTGCCCGAAGAGTTGGAGACGACCGTGCGCCTCTTCACGCACGTGCTCGGCGCCTACATGATTCCCCAGGAAGAAATCGAGCGGGAGGTGAGCCTGGTGCGCGCCGGCGACTACCGCGTCCTGCGCGGCAGCATCCAGGAAGCCCACCTGATGGTCTTGCAGGGCCTCGACGAGGCCGGGCTGCACACCCGCGCCGTGGCCGTACGCGCCGGGGCGCCCGCCGCCGGCAAGACCCTCGCCGAACTGGGCCTGCGCCGGCACTACGGCCTGACGGTGCTGGCCATCCGCCGCGACGCCCACACCCTGGGCAATCCCGCCGGCGACTTCACGCTGCAGCCCGGCGACCGCCTCGTGCTCATCGGCCTCGCCGAGCGCTTCGCCGCCAGCGCCGACCTCTTCCGCACGGCGGCCGACGCCGAAAAGTCGCCCCGTGCGGCGCCGCCCTGAGGCCCTCAGCCGAAGAGCCAGCCGAGCAGCTCGAGCAGCGGCCAGAGCAGCAGCAGCGCCATCACCAGCGCCGCCACCTTGAGCGACGTGCGCTGCTGCGGAAATTCGTACCGGCAGTACGGGCACACGGCGGCGTCCTCGTCGACGTCGAGGGCGCAGGAAGGACACTCTTTCAATTTTCCGTGAAGTGTGTTATCATAGAGCAGGACGGATCCAACCGGATCACGCGGCCCGTGTGCCGCACGGGGTATCCGACCCACATGGACCACGCGTTTAAGCCTTCAGAGGACTTAAGAGTTTCGATCTGTAGAGTGGTCTTGCCGAAGCGACGTATGCTCCAACGCCGCAAGATGATGCTGCCATGCCATTACTGACCGATTCCTCCTACGATCCGCCCTCCTCGCCGTTCAAGAACGGTCATCTTCAGACGGTTTTCCCGACCCTCTTCCGCAGGGTCCCCGAGGTGGACTACCAGCGCCAACGCCTCGATACGCCCGACGACGACTTTCTGGACCTGGACTGGGTGCGCAACGACGCCGACCGCCTGGCGATTCTTTCGCACGGCCTGGAAGGCTCGACGGCCTCGAACTACATGCGCGGCATGACGCGCGCGCTGTCGCGGCGTGCCTGGGACGTGCTGGCGTGGAACTACCGGGGATGCAGCGGCGAGCCAAACCGGCGCTTCCGCGGCTATCACGGCGGCGATACCGGCGACCTCGACCTGGTGGTGCAGCACGCGCTCGGGCAGGGCTACCGGCACGTGGCGCTCATCGGCTTCAGCCTCGGCGGCAACATCACGCTCAAGTACGCCGGCGAGCGCGGCGACGGCATCGATCCGCGCATCCGGGCCGCCCTGGCCTTCTCGGTGCCCTGCGATCTCGGCGCCTGTTCCTCCAACCTCAGCGAGTGGTTCAACCGGCTCTACCTGCGCCATTTTCTGCTCCGCCTGCGCCGCAAATACTGGCGCAAGCAGACAATCTTCTCCAAGACCTTCATCGACGCCTTCGACGACATCAACACACTCTCGGCCTACGACAACCGCTACACCGCCCCCATGCACGGCTTCAAGGACGCCGACGAATATTACGCCCACAACAGCAGCAAGGCGTATCTGCACGACATCCGCCTTCCCACGCTGCTCGTCAACGCCGCCGACGACCCGTTCCTGCCCGAAGCCTGCTATCCCATCGAAGAGGCGCACGCCCACCGCTACCTCCACCTCGAAATTCCCCGCTACGGCGGCCACGTCGGCTTCGTCGAGTTCAACGAGGCGGGCGAGTACTGGTCGGAGCAGCGCGCGGCGGCCTTTCTCGACGAGGCGATGCCCGCGGCTTGACCGCGCGAGCCTGCCGGCGCTACCTTCCCGAAGCGCGACGGGTTATGTCCCCATCCATGCACGAGGGAAAGACGACGATGGCCACCTGCGAACATCCCACCTGGCACGACCCCATCCAAGGCTATTTTACCGACGAAGACATCGCCCACATGGAGTTCCTGTTCGACCTGAGCGATTACGAGGAGGTCGTAGACCACGCCGAGGAGATTTTCCAGTCGGTGGACGAGGGCTGGATGCCGCCCGACGAACCCTGGTCTAAGGAGCAGGTGGCGTGCTTCAAAAAGTGGATGGACGCCGGGTTTCCGGAGGGCCAGGCGGCCTGAGCGTAGCGTCTCAGTGCCGGCCTACCGGGAGCCGCCGCAGATCGACGCAACCCCCTTGCGCATCAGGCCCATTCCGTTTACCAATGTCTGGATATTCAGAACGTAAAACGTGAGGGTGCCGCTGGCACCGTGTCTACGAAGCGCCCTCACGTTTTACGTTTCACGCACCATGACAACACTTTCCCGACTCGGCATTAGCCCTGCGTAGGCATTTCCATTACACCACGGATCGATAATTTCTTACAGCGTGCTCCGGCTTCGTCTGTCAACTCCCCGCCGTCCGGTTTTCTTCCTTACCGGCAGCATAGCCTGCGGCCAGAACGCCTGGCGCCCGCACGGCTGGCCTTGTCCTCAAGCCTACGCAGAGGATGCCATGGAAGAGCAAGACTTGATGGCGCCGGAAAGCGCCGACGACGCGTTTGCCGCGCCCTCCCGGTTCACCCCGACCCGTCCGCCCCGCCTGCAGGGGCCTTCCGCCGCTCCGCCGGGCGGCCCGCCGGAGGATCCCGCCAGGCCGGCACCGGTGGGGCCGGCCTTTGGCGCCTACGCCGCTACGTTGAGCCTGCGCTCGCGCCTGCCCCAGAAAGCCCCGAGCGCCGACGTGCGACGCGACTACACGCTGACCACGGAAATCGGCCTCGTCCTGGCGCTGCTGGCGCTCATCGGGCTTTTCCATCTCAACATCCAGTTCTCGCAGGATTTCGAGAACCTCGTCGTCGAGCAGGAAGTGGTGCAGATGGAAGAGATCAAGCAGACGAAGCAGGAGGTGGCGCCGCCGCCGCCGCCGAGGCCCCAGGCCCCCGTGGCCGTG
>JBFGTT010000227.1:0-6170 GCA_041565995.1 Rhodothermales bacterium | reverse complement strand
GTCGCCGGCGGCCAGGGCGGCCTCGCCCCGCCGGTGGCGGCGACGCTGCGGCGGCACGTAGTGCGGGCACGGTTTCTCGAAGAGCGAGGGTACGCTGAAACGCCGCCTCATGAGGCTGCCCGTAGCGCGATCCACGGCGGGCAGGGCCTCGACGTAGGCCTGCCACTCCGCCGCCAGCGCCGCCACCGGCCTGCCGTAGACGGCCTCGAAGTCGGCCCTGGCGTAGACGCGCTTGAGGCGGTCAGGGCCGTAGGCGTCGAGCAGGTAGCGCACGAAGGATCCCATCGTCGTGTAGGAGACGGCGCCGCGCCCGGTCCAGAAGCCCAGCGGCGAGAGGCGCGGGGCCAGGGCCTCGGCCAGCGTGGGGTCGTCCCGCCCCCTGAGAAAGCGCGCCGTGGCCGCCGCCGAGACCTGTTCGTGGGGCGTCGGCAGGCCGTCGGGCGGCTCCAGGGCCACGGCCAGGCCCTCGACGAGGCCCACCGCCAGCGACGCCCGAATGCCCGGCAGCCCGAACTCGCGCGAGAAGACGTGGGCCAGTTCGTGCGCGAAGACGTGGGGGTAGGCCTCGAGCAGGACGTGCGTCTGCGGGCGGGGCAGCCACACCGGGGCCACATTGGTGTAGCGCGCGCCCGTCAGCCGTGCCCTGGTGTCGGCGTCGGGGTAGAGGTAACTGGCGATGCGTGCGGGTACGCGGGCGTCGAGGCGCGCGGCCAGTTGGGCGTAGCGGTACTCGTGGTCCTCGGCCAGCAGGCGCAGCGCGTCGCCGTCGAGCGAGGCGGGGTCGTAGTAGATGTCGAAGTGGGCGGTTCGGTGGAGGCCGTCGAGCGCCCGCGCGATGGCCCGGTGCGTGGTGTTGACGCCGAGGCGATCCGCCATCAGGTAGCCGCCGCCGAGCAGCAGGGCCGTGACCGCCAGGCCGGCTTGCAGGCGCCATTCCCGCGCGCCGCGCAGCCGCCTTCCCGCCAGCCAGCACAGCGTCGCCCACAGCAGCGTCATCGCCCGAAAGGCGAGCAGGCCGGGCCGGATGACGAGTTCTTCGTCGTAGATCGGCCCGAGGACGCCGCCGAAGACGTGGTTGTAGACGTAGAACTGCGGGTGCAGCGCGAGGTCGTAGAGCGGCGCCAGCAGCGCCACGGCCAGGCCCACGCCCACGAAGGCCGTCCGCTTGCGACGCAGGCGCGTGCCGCCGAGGGCGTAGGCCAGCGCCACCGCCGGCACGACGCTCACGACGGGAAAGAGCAGGTAGAAGAGCACGCCCTGGCCGTAGCCGCAGTTGGGCGCCCAGGGCAGCGTGGCCGTCAGCAGCAGCCACGGCGCCAGCAGCAGCGCCTCCTGCCGCGCCAGCACCCGGCCAAAGCCTTCCCCCCGCTCGAAGAGCGCCAGCGACGAGAGCCCGGCGGCGAAAAAGGCCACCAGCGCCACCACCGCCGACGCCTCGGCGTGCAGCACGTTCAACAGCGGGATCGCCCACAACGCCAGGCCGACGACCACGTAGAGCAGCAGCACCCGCCCCGGCGGATCGGAAAGCGTCATCCAGGCGCGGCGGATCGAGAGGCGCGACATCCAGGGCGCGCAGCAGGTTAGAGCAACGTGAGCGAGACGCCCAGCGACAACACTTCCTTGAACTGCGCCCGCTCGCTGATGTCCCGGTCGAAGAGTGTCACGAACTCGAAGTTGACGCTGAGGTACTCGTTGACCTGCATCACGATCAGGTTTTCCCAGAGCGCGTCGGGCAGGTCCGGCTTGTTGAAGGCCGCGAAAAGCCCCAGCGTCGATTTGAACGTGACGTTTTCGAGGATCTCTTTGTCGATCTCCGTGCGCGCCTCCAGGCCCGCCTCGAAGCGCACGCTCCGGTCGGGATCGACGCCGTAGAGCGGGCGGAAGCGCTCGATGAGCACGAGGGTCTCTTTGGCCCCGAAGCCGACGCGCTGCGTGAACCACTCGACCGGGGTGTAGGTCAGGCCCAGCGACTGGTTGAACGTGCCGGGCGAGAGGAACGCCGAGACCTTCACCGGCGGCGTGCGGCCCCGCTCCAGCGGATCTTTGTCGAAGTTGAAGCCGGGGGCGAACTGCGTGCGTACCTCGGCGCCAAGCGTGGGGTTGAAGGTCTTAAAAAAACCCTTGCCGGCGTACTGCCACGCAGCGGCCAGGCGAATCACGTCGTCGGCTTTGCGGAAGGCGAGCGTGTCCTGCTTGATCTGCCCGAAGGCCAGGCGGCCCTGGTAGGTCTGTTTCCACCGGCCCGAAGCGCGGCTGGCCTTGCCGCCGATCGAGACGGTGAAAGCCAGCGTGTTGACGCCGCCTTCGGCCCAGTTCTCGTAGCCCGCCTGCGAGGCCGAGAGTTTGCCGATGAGGCTGGTTTTCCAGGCCGCCGCCGTGTCTGCCGGGGCCTGTTGCGCCGCCGCCGGGGTGCCGAAGAGGAGCGCCAGCACGGCGCCCAACCAAAAAGAACGTCTGCCAGGCATGGTGCTCGGGGTTGATGCAAAGAAAAAGGGCCATACCCGCAAGCATAGCCCTTTTCGGGAAAAGCTCTCTGAGGCGGTGCCTACATCCCTTCCTTTTTCTCCTGGATCTCGACGCGGATCTCCTGCGCGAGGTTTTTCAATTCCTGCATCGCTTTGCGGACGCGCGTGCCGGCAGCCTTGTTCTTCTTGTTGTAGAACTTGTCGAAGTCTGCCTCGGCGCTTTCGACGAGGGCTTTAAGCTGGTCGTGTCTTTTGCTCATCGGATTGCCTCCGTTTGTGGACTGTCTGGTCAGGATAGAAGGGGCCATGCGGGCGGCGCTCCCTCCTCGATTGCGCGAAACTTAACCTTTCGCAAGGCAGGTGTCAAGCAAATTCCGCCCTCTTCACGCTTTTTAGGCGGTTTTTGTAGCAAAAATCTTCGTTCCCAACGGCACTTCTCCGCCGAAAAGCCCGGCGGCGCTCGTCAGCAGAGCCGGCAGGCCGGCGGCGGCTACGGCGCGGACGGTCTCGGGCGCGGGCAGCAGCGCCTCCGGCAGCGCCTCCACCGGCGCCTCGGGCCGGAGCTCCTCTCCCTCGAACAGGCCGGGCTGCTCGGTGCGGGTGAAGAAGACCACGACGACGCCTCCGAGGGCGCGGGCCAGCGCCAGCGTAACCGCCGGCAGGGGGGCCTGCTGCGCCGCGCCGCGCTGCCCGGCCCGCACCAGCGTCGAAACGACGGGCACGACGCGCTGGCCCAGCAACGCGCGCACCCATCCGACGCGGCCCGCCGTCACCGTGCCGTCGGCCTCCAGGCGCAGCAGGCCCCGGTCTACGCCGTGGAAGCCGACGGCGTGAACCACCGCGTCGGTCAGCGTGCCGACGAGACGCCGGTTCACCTGGCGCAACGCCTGCTCCACGAGCGCGGCCTCCCGAGGCGTCCGCACCCGGACGAGGCCGCCGGCGCGTTCGGGGAAAAGGCCGTCGGCCTCCAGCAGCCGCTCGGCGCGCTCGCCGCTGCCGTGCACGAGCAGGCACGGCGGCAGCGCCTTCCGCCGCGCCATCCGCTGCGCCAGGCCGGCCACGAAGAACGGGTCGTCGAGGTGATCGTCGTCCAGGTAGAGCAGGTGGATGGGTTCGGGCATGGGTTCGACGCGGCGGCCAGGCGTTTCGGCGAGCGCCCGGCGGCGCCGGGCCATCCGGGCGGGCAGGGCACCGCCTCCTACGAACCAGCGCGCCTTCCGTGCCCGGCGCCGCGGGCGACCGGCCCAAAAGAAGATATCCACACACCTTGACCTACCCCGGCGTGATGCTTTCCTTTGCAGGGGCCGCCGTCCGTCGTGCGGCGCCGGCGGCCAACGAGAGACCCCAGCGCGGAGCGCGCGCGAACCACGGACCAAGAACCCACCCATGTGCGAATTCAGCCACCTGCATTGCCACACGTCGTATTCCCTGCTCGACGGCGCCGCGCGCATCAAGACGCTGCTCCAACGCGCCGCCGAACTGGACATGAAAGCCGTCGGCATCACCGACCACGGCAACCTCTTCGGCGTCCCTGAATTCTACACCCTCGCCAAAAGGATCGGCGTGCAACCCGTCATCGGGTGCGAATTCTACGTGACGGCCAGCGGCATGCAGGACCGCAACGACCGCACGCGCTACCACCAGGTGCTCTGGGCCAAGAACGAGCAGGGCTACCGCAACCTGATGCACCTCTCCTCGCGCTCCTACCTCGACGGCTACTACTACAAGCCCCGCATCGACCACGCGGCGCTGCGGCGCTACCACGAGGGCCTCGTCGCCACCACCTGTTGCCTCCAGGGCGAAGTCCCGCAGACCCTCCTCAAAAAAGGCGAAGCCGCCGCCCGCGCCGTCTTCGAGACCTACCTCGACATCTTCGGCGACGACTTTTACGTCGAACTCCAGGACCACGGCATCGCCGAGCAGAAGCAGTGCAACGCCGTGCTGCTGCGCTGGGCCGCAGCCTACGGCGTGGGCGTGGTGGCCACCAACGACGTGCACTACGTCGAGCAGGAAGACGCCGCCGCGCAGGACGTGCTGCTGTGCCTGCAAACCGGCAAGGACCTCTTCGACCCGGGCCGCATGCGCTTCGAGAACGATCAGTTCTACCTCAAAAGCGCCGACGAGATGCGCGACGCCCTCTGCGACTGGGACGACGCCCTCGTGCAGCAGGCCCTCGTCACCTCCTGCGAAATCGCCGACAAGTGCCGCTTCGAACTCTCGACGGGCCGGCTGCTCATGCCCCACTACCCCCTCCCGCCGGCCTTCAACGACGACATCGACGCCTACCTGCGCCACCTGACCTTCGAACGCGCCCCCGCGCGCTACCCGGAGATGCCCCAGGAGGTCGCCGAACGCCTCGAACACGAGCTGGCCATCGTCCGGAAGATGGGCTACGCCGGCTACTTCCTCATCGTGCAGGACCTCACGACGGCCGCGCGCGACCTCGGCGTGAGCGTCGGACCGGGACGCGGCAGCGCCGCCGGCAGCGCCGTCGCTTACTGCCTCGGCATCACCAACATCGACCCGCTCAAGTACGACCTGCTCTTCGAACGCTTCCTCAACCCCGAACGCGTCTCGATGCCCGACATCGACATCGACTTCGACGACCGCGGGCGCGGCAAGGTCATCGACTACGTGGTCGAGAAGTACGGGCGCGAGAACGTCTGCCAGATCATCACCTTCGGCACCATGGGCGCGCGCTCGGTCATCCGCGACGTGGCGCGCGTGCTGGGCATCCCCCTGCAAGAGGCCGACCGCATCGCCAAATTGATTCCCGAAGGCCCCAAGGTGGACCTCCGGCGGGCCTTCGACGAGGTGCCCGAATTCCGCGCGCTGCGGCGCGACGAGAACGCCCAGATCCGCAAGCTGATGCACTACGCCGAGGTGCTCGAAGGCTCGGCCCGCCACACGGGCGTGCACGCCGCCGGCGTCATCATCGCCCCCGGCAAAGTCAGCGACTACGTGCCCGTGGCCCTGGCCAAGAGTAAGGGCGACGCCGTCGTCACGACGCAGTACGACGGGCGCTGGGTCGAGGAGTTCGGCCTGCTCAAGATGGACTTCCTGGGCCTCTCGACGCTGACGGTCCTCAAAGACGCCCAGGCCCTCGTCCGCGAACACCACGGCCTCGACCTCGACCTCGACGCCATCCCGCTCGACGACGCGAAGACCTTCGAACTCTTCCAGCGGGGCGAGACGGTCGCCATCTTTCAGTTCGAATCCGAAGGCATGCGCGAGTGGTTGCGCAAACTCAAGCCGACGAGCCTCGACGACCTGATCGCCATGAACGCCCTCTACCGTCCGGGGCCGATGGACCTGATCCCCAACTACATCGACCGCAAACACGGGCGCGAGAAGGTCGAGTATCCCCACCCGATGCTCGAGCCAGTGCTCAAGAAGACCTACGGCATCCCGGTCTACCAGGAGCAGGTGATGCAGATGGCGCAGGTGATGGGCGGCTACACCCTGGCCGGCGCCGACCTGCTGCGCCGCGCGATGGGCAAGAAGGACCAGGCCAAGATGGACAAGCAGCGCGTCATCTTCGTCGCTGGCGCGCAGGAGCGCGAGGTGGACGCGCAAACGGCCAACGACGTCTTCGACATGATGGCCAAGTTCGCCGGGTACGGCTTCAACAAGTCGCACTCGGCGGCGTACTCGGTGGTCGCGTATCAGACGGCGTACCTGAAGGCGCACTACCCGGCCGAGTTC
>JBFGTT010000226.1:0-6187 GCA_041565995.1 Rhodothermales bacterium | reverse complement strand
TCGTCCGCGGTGAGACCGGCCTTGTCGAGGGCTTCGGTCAGCGCTGTGCCCATCACGCGCGTGGCGAATTTGAAGACCTCGCGCCCGTTCATGCGGATGGTTACCTGATCGACGGTTTCGCGGGTGGGCGGGATGGCCGTGCCGCCGGCGGGCACGATGATGTGTTCGGCGCCGGAGCCGTCGGAGCCGAGCACGTGGCCCAGGACGCCGCACGGCTCGTCGGTAGCCTGCAAGACGACGGCCCCGGCCCCGTCGCCGAAGAGCACGTACGTCGAGCGGTCGTCCGGCTTGAGCCACCGGCTGATGAGTTCGGCGCCGACGACGAGCACCGTGCGGCAGGCGCCGCTGACGATGAACTGCTGCGCCACGACGAGGCCGTAGACGAAGCCCGTGCAGCCGACGACCAGTTGCATCGCGCCCACCCCATCGGCGCCGATCAGGTGTTGCACCTGGCTGGAGACGGGCGGCGTCAGGTGGTCCGGGCTGCTCGTGGCGACGATGATCAGGTCGAGGTCCGGGGCGGCGAGGCCGGCCCGGTCGAGCGCAGCGCGGGCGGCGGCGGCGGACATCGTGGACGTCGTCTCGCCGTCGCTCACAAAACGACGCTCGCGGATGCCGGAGCGGGTGCGGATCCACTCGTCGGTGGTATCGACAAAGCGGGCGATGTCGTCG
Source organism: Rhodothermales bacterium (assembly GCA_041565995.1). Taxonomy (GTDB): domain Bacteria; phylum Bacteroidota; class Rhodothermia; order Rhodothermales; family JBFGTT01; genus JBFGTT01. The sequence continues at coordinate 5,515 of JBFGTT010000226.1, read as the reverse complement.
TTGGTGACGACGTTGGCCGGCGCGTAGTGGCCCCAGCCGATGAGGGCGGCGTAGCGTGCTTGCATGAGGGGCGCCTCGTCTTTTTCAGTTGCAATAGTTGGAAGCGCTTTCGATATAGTAGTTCCGGAGAGGCGGGGAAGCGGGTGGGGAAAGAGAGAAGGAGGCCCCGTCTTTGGAAATCCTAATCGAAAGGAGGTGCTCGTCATGTACGATGCTGCGCGCGTTGCGCCGAAAACGGGGCGACTCTTCGCCCTCCCCCTCGTCTTGCTGCTGCTGGCCGGTCCGGCCCTGGCCCAGGACGGCTACCAGACGCCGCCGCCGGCGCTGGCTGCTCTGGTCGATGCGCCGCCGACGCCCCAGGTGCGCCTCAGCCCCGACCACGCCCACCTGCTGCTGCTCGACCAGCCCAGCCTACCCTCGATTGCCGAGCTGGCCGAGCCGGAACTGCGCCTGGCCGGCCTGCGCATCAACCCGCGCAACAACGGGCCGAGCCGGTCGGGATCCTACAACAAGCTGACGCTGCGCGCGCTCGAAGGCGGCGCCGAGCGTGTGGTTGGCGGCGTGCCCGAGGGCGCGCGGATCCGCAACGTCGCCTGGGCGCCCGACGGGCGGCACGTGGCCTTCACCGTGGACGAGCCGGACCGCATCGACCTCTACGTGGCCGACGTGGCGACGGCGCAGGCCCGCCGGCTGACCGACGCGGCGCTCAACGACGCCTCATACGGGACGCCCTTCGCGTGGGTCTCCGAGGGCCGCACGCTCGTCGTGCGCGCGGTGCCGGCGGATCGCGGGGCGCCGCCCGAAGCGCCGCTGGCGCCCGACGGGCCGGTCGTCCAGGAGAACGCCGGCAAGACGGCGCCGGCGCGGACGTACCAGGACCTGCTCAAGAACCAGCACGACGAGGCCCTCTTCGCCCACTACCTGAGCACGCAACTCCTCCGCGTCTCGCTCGACGGCGAGGCCGTGCCCCTGGGCCAGCCGCGCCTGGTCACCAACGCCGACCCCTCGCCCGACGGCGCCTTCCTGCTCGTCGAATCCATCCACGAGCCGTTCTCGTACCTGGTGCCCGCCTACCGCTTCCCGCAGCGCATCGACGTGCTCGACCTGGAGGGCAACCTCGTGCAGGAGATCGCCGCGTTGCCGTTGCAGGAGGAGGTGCCGACGGCCTTCGGCTCGGTGCCCACGGGCCTGCGCTCGGTCGACTGGCGGGCCGACGCGCCGGCTACGCTCTCCTGGACCGAAGCCCTCGACGGCGGCGACGCCCGCGCCGAAGCCGACGCGCGCGACCAGGTCTACCTACTCGAAGCGCCGTTTTCGGGAGAACCCACGCCGCTCATCACGTTGCCGCTGCGCTACGCCGGCATCACGTGGGGCCACGAGGGCCTGGCGCTCGTCTCCGAGAGTTGGTGGGCCACGCGCACGCGCCGCGTCTACGCCGTCGATCCGGGCAACCCCGCCGCCGCGCCTCGCCTCGTCTTCGACGTTTCGTTCGAGGATCGCTACAACGACCCCGGCGCTCCGCTCACGCGCGCGACGCCGCAGGGCACCGACGTGCTGCTGACCTCGGACGACGGCGCCTCGATCTTCCTGACGGGCGCCGGCGCCTCGCCCGAAGGCAACCGGCCATTCCTGCGCAAGATGCACGTGGCGACGGGCCAGACGGAAGAACTTTTTCGCTCCGAAGCGCCCTACTTCGAAGAACCCGAAGCCCTGCTCGACGTGGCCGCAGGCCTGCTGCTGACGCGCCGCGAGTCGAACACCGAACCGCCCAATTATTTCCTGCGCGACCTCGACGCGGGCACGCTGGCGGCGCTGACGGCCTTCCCGCATCCCTACCCCGAACTGGCCGACATCCAGAAGGAGTTCATTGTCTACGCGCGCGAGGACAGCGTGCAGCTGAGCGCCACGCTCTACCTGCCCGCCGGCTACGACGCCGCCCGCGACGGGCCGCTGCCGGCGCTCGTCTGGGCCTATCCGCGCGAGTTCAAGAGCGCCGACGCGGCGGGGCAGGTCAGCGACTCGCCCTACCGCTTCAAGCGCGTGAGCTACTGGGGCGCGGTGCCCTACGTCACGCAGGGCTACGCCGTCATCGACAACGCCGCGATGCCCGTCGTGGGCGAGGGCGAGGCCGAGCCGAACGACTCGTTCCGCGAGCAACTGGTGATGAACGCCCGCGCGGCCCTGGCCGAGGGCGCCCGGCGCGGCGTGGTCGATCCCGACCGCGCGGCCATCGGCGGGCACTCCTACGGCGCCTTCATGACGGCCAACCTGCTGGCCCACTCCGACGTGTTCCGCGCCGGCGTCGCGCGCAGCGGCGCCTACAACCGCACGCTGACGCCCTTCGGCTTCCAGGCCGAAGAACGCCTCTTCTGGGAAGCCCCGGAGATCTACTTCCAGATGTCGCCCTTCATGCACGTCGACAAGATCGACGAGCCGATCCTGCTGATCCACGGCGAGGCGGACAACAACTCGGGCACCTACCCGATGCAGAGCGAGCGCTTCTACAACGCCCTCAAGGGCCTCGGCAAGACCGCCCGCCTGGTGATGCTGCCGCACGAGAGCCACGGCTACCGCGCCCGCGAGTCGATCATGCACATGCTCTGGGAGACGAACCGCTGGCTCGACGTGCACGTCAAGCACGCGCCGCCGCGCCCGCCGGAGCAGGTCAAGGTCGAAGCGCCCACGGGCGGCGCGCAGCCGCGATGAAGGGGCGGTGAGGGGGAGAGGGGAGGGAGGCGAGCGGAGTGCGAAAAGGAAACGCGCGCGCCGCCTCGCCCCGTCAAGACCGGATGAAAAGCGGCGACGGCGGCGGACCTGCGCCCCGCGCGCCGCGTTTCAGCGGTGCCTCGTTCGTCAACCAGCCCCGGTGGTATGGATCCCGAAAACGTCCCGCCGTTCATCCCCGCCTATCACAAGCCCGAAGCGCCCGGCATCTGGATGAACTTCGACAACACGGTCTCGATCTACCACGTCGTGCAGGCCGAGGACGGCTTCGCGCAGGCCGCGCAGGACATCTTCGGCGCCGTGCAGGACGCCCAGGAGCGCTTCCCCGACTGGCCGCGCGTGCTCTACCTCGACATCCTCGGCCACGAGCACCCGCGCCACGGCTTCGACGACGACTTCATCGAGTTCCAGCAGGAGTTCCTCTTCTCCACCCTCGCCCCGTTCCTCACCGGCCTGGAGACGCCGCTGACCGGCCCGCTGCTCAACCCCGACCCGCAGCGCAACGACCTGCCCGACGCGCTCGTCATCGAGCGGCCCGAAGCCGGCTTCCCCGATGCCCCGCCGGTGCGCTGAGGGCGCGCCTGCTTTTCGGGATCGAACGCGCGACGGGCCGCGCAGCCGGCACACCCACCGATTCGCCATGCGAAAGCGCACGCTCTGCCTCATCGTCCTGCTCGCCCTCGTCGCCGGCCTGGCGGCGTCGGCGGCGCGGGCGCAGATGCCCGTCATCCTGCCCTTGCGCGAGCGGGCGGCGGTGATGGATCGCTGGCTGGAGGCCCGCCTCGACACCGTCGTGCCGGCACTGATGCGGCGCGAAGGCGTCGACCTGTGGATCGTTGCCGCGCGCGAGTACAACGAGGACCCGGTGATCGAGACGATGCTGCCGGCCACCTGGATGGCAGCGCGGCGGCGCACCGTCCTGGTCTTTTTTGATCGCGGGCCGGAGGCGGGCGTCGAGCGCCTGGCCGTGGCCCGCTACGACGTCGGCCCGTTCACGCGCTCGTGGGCGCCCGAGGAGGAGCCCGACCAGTGGAAGCGCCTGGCCGACCTCGTGGCCGAGCGCGACCCGCAGGTCATTGCCGTCAACCGCTCCGAGACGTTCGCCCTGGCCGACGGCCTCACCGGCACCGAGTACGAAGGGTTGCGGGCGGCCCTGCCCGCGCGCCTGCGCGAGCGCCTCGTCTCCGCCGAGCGCCTGGCTATCGGCTGGCTCGAGACGCGCATTCCCGAAGAGATGCAGGTCTACCCGACGATCTGCCGCATCGCCCACGCCATCATCGCCGAGGGCTTCTCCGAGCAGGTGGTGCAGCCGGGCGTGACCACCACGAGTGACGTCGAATGGTGGTACCGCGAGCGCATCGCCGCGCTACGGCTCGATACCTGGTTTCACCCCAGCGTCTCCGTCCAGCGTCCCGAAGACGACGGCGGCTTCCTCTCGAACTTCTCCGCCCGGCCCGCCGAAGACCTCATCCGCCCCGGCGACCTGCTCCACGTCGATTTCGGCATTACCTACCTGGGCCTGCACACCGACACGCAGCAGCACGCCTACGTGTTGCGTCCCGGCGAGGGCGACGCGCCGGAGGGCCTGCGGCACGCCCTCGCCGTCGGGAATCGCCTCCAGGACCTGCTCACCGGCGCCTTCCAGGCGGGACGCACCGGCAACGAGATCCTCCGCGCCGCGCTCGAACAGGCGCGCGCCGAGGGCATCCAGGCCACCATCTACACCCACCCCATCGGCTTCCACGGCCACGGCGCCGGGCCTACCATCGGCCTGTGGGACCAGCAGGAGGGCGTGCCCGGCCGCGGCGACTATCCGCTCTTCCCGCACACCGCCTACTCCATCGAGCTCAACGCCGCCGTGCCCGTGCCGGAGTGGGGCGGCAAAGAGATCCGCATCATGCTCGAAGAAGACGCCTACTTCGACGGCACTGCCACCTGGTACCTCGACGGACGGCAGACCGCGTTGCTGCTGATTCCCCGGCGCTGAGAGACGGGGTGTGGAGATATGGGCAGTTGGACGTGTGGGGCTTCCGGCAGGTAGGTGCTATCTGAGCGGAGTTGATCGGCAAGATTCATGCGCGTAGCCCTCATCTACGACGTTTTCGACGCCTATCCGTGGCGACAGGGCGACCCGCCCGACGCCGACGCCGAGTACGAACCGGAGGCGACGGTCGAGGCGCTCGAGACGGCCCTCCGGGCGCTGGGCCACACGCCGGTGCGCGTGGGCACGGCGCACGACCTGCTCGCGGGCATCCACCGGCTCGACGTAGACGCCGCCGTCAACATCGCTGAGGGCGCGCGCGGACGCAACCGCGAAGCCTACGCGCCCATCCTGCTCGACATGCAGGGCATCCCGCACCTCGGCTCCGACGCGCTGACGCTCTCGGTCAGCCTCGACAAGGCGTGGACGAAGGACCTGGCCGCCGCTGCCGGCGTCGCCACGCCGCCGTACCGCGTCTACGCCTCGGCCGGCGAGATCGACGCGGCGGACCTGCCCGCCCCGTGGCCGCTGTTTGTCAAGCCGCGCTACGAGGGCACGGCCAAGGGCATCACGGCCCGCAGCAAGGTGGCCTCGCCGGAGGCGTTGCGCGCGCAGGTGGCGCACGTGACGCAGGCGTACCGGCAGGAGGCGCTCGTGGAGGCGTTCGTGGCCGGCGGCGGCGAGTTCACCGTGGCCGTCGTCGGCAACGACCCGCCGGAGGCGCTGCCGGTGATGCAGCGCGCCGTCGAGCGGACCACCGGCATCGGCCTGCACGCCCTCGAACGGCGCGGCCTGCCCCCGCTCGCCTGG
>JBFGTT010000225.1:0-6187 GCA_041565995.1 Rhodothermales bacterium | reverse complement strand
CAGGGCAGGCTTCGGGAGGAGGGATCCCCAGCGATTCCATGTAAGCCTGGTTTTACCGACGGGGATCCCTCACGTTCGTTCGGGATGACACGCGGGCAAGCTTGCACAGCTTTTTCAGCGATTCCATGGATGCCTGGTTTTACCGACGGGGATCCCTCACGTTCGTTCGGGATGACACGCGGGCAAGCTTGCACACCTTTTTCAGCGCGTTGATATTAGCCGGTGCGGAGGCTGACGGCTTCGAGGACGGCTTTGAGGCGGCGCAGGGCGCGGGCGGACTCGGCGGCCATGATGCGGCGGATGACGAGCCGGTCGAGCAGCGCCAGCCACCGGTTCGGCATGGCGTAGACGAAGGTGCGCTCGAAGTCGGTGCCGCCCTCGCGCGGGGTCAGGGTGTAGGTGATGGTGCCTTCGCCGCCGCCGGCCACCCGGCCTGCGATGACCCAGCGGCGGGGCGCTTCGCGCGCGCGGACGGTCCACAGGACGTGCCCGCGCCGCCAGCCGATGTGAAAGGCCTCGCCCACCTGTTCGCCCACGTCGAGCGGATGGTCCGTCGCGCCGCTGACGCCGCGCGAGGAGGGGTGCCACTGCGGCCAGTAGCCCGGCGTGGTGACGTAGGCAAAGACCTCCTCGGCGGGCCGGTCCAGGTAGACGCTCGTGTGGATGCGGGTCATGAGCCGTCGGCGTTGAGGAGGGCGCGGGCCTGCGCGGCGGCGGCGCGGCTCTCGACGTGCAGGTGCGCGCGCAAGGCTTGCTCGAACTGTGCGCGGGCCGCCTCGGGCTGGCCGGCGCTCCGGTAGATCATCCCCGCTCGGAAGTGGACCATCGCGTCGCCCGTGTTCAGGCGCATGGCCTGCTCGACGAAGGGCACGGCCTCGGCGGCTCGGTCGTTCTTGAAGAGCGCCCAGGCGTAGGTTTCGAGGGCGTGCAGGTGGCCGGGGCGGCGTTCGTAGGCGCGGCGGGCCAGCTTCAGCGCTTCGTCGAGGCGCAGGTCGTGCTCGGCCAGGAAGTCGGCGTACTCCATGTCCACGTTTTCGCCCATCGCGCGGGCATCCCGGAAGGCTTGCTGGATTTGTTCGAGCGTGGCGGCGTGCTTTTTCGTGTCGCCCGTGGCGGCGTAGGCGTCGGCCAGGGCTTCGAGGAAGCCGGGGATGGGCGCGAGGGCGTAGGCTTCTTCGAGCAGCGCCACGGCCTCGTCGTAGGCGCCCTGGACCAGGCGGACGTGCGCCAGGCCCGCCAGCGCCTTCGGGTAGCCCGGCCGTTCGTCGAGGATGCCGTTGAAGAGGAAGGCGGCCGTATCCGGACGGTTCTGGCCCAGGTAGAGGGTGCCGAGTTGGAAGAGCGCCCAGGCGCGGTCTTCGTGGCCGGCCACGCCGGCGTCCGCCGCCATGCGCATGGCCTCGATGGCGCCGTCGGTGTCGCCGTGGAGTTGGCGCAGGTAGGAGGCGCGGGCGTAAGCGCTGAGTTCGGGCCGCAGCGCCAGCAACTCGTCGCAGACGCGGACGGCCTCTTCGTAGCGACCCAGTTCGACCAGCGCGTCGACCAGCGTGCCGTAGTTGAAGGCGTGGTAGGGCTGCCGTGCGATGAGTTGCTCGGCCAGCGCCCTGGCCTGTTCGAACTGGTGCAGCGTAGCCAGCAGCGACGCTTTGAGCACCAGCGCGTGGTAGTCGTCGGGATCACGGCGGAGGGCTTCTTCGAGGAGGTCGCGGGCCTGCGGGACGTAGCGGGCCTCGTCGCCGGTCTCGCGCGCCTGCTGCATCCGCAGTTGCGCCAGTTCGACGTAGTTCTTGACGACCTCCGGATGCCGCAGGATCTGCTCGGCGTAGAAATCTTCCGAGGCGCGGACGTTGACGAACCGCGAGGCCGGCACCACGTCGGCGCGCACGGCGGCTTCGGGCGCAGGGCGCGAAGCCGTGTTCTGGTGCCGGTACCACCACCCCGCCGCAACGACCAGCAGCGTGACGACGAGCACCTGGAAGAGCAGGCGATAACGTTTCATGGATCTCTGTTTTCTGAAGGGTTGGGGGCAGGTTGTGGAGGGAGGTGGACGTATGGACGATGTTTTTTCCTTCCTCGTCCACACATCCATACCTCCACACGTCCATAGGTCATTTAATGAGCAGCGCCTTTTTGGCCGGCAGCGCCTTGCCGTCTACTTCGAGGCGGTAGAAGTAGGTGCCGCTGGCGAGGCTGGAGGCATCCCACTGCACGGCGTAGGTGCCCGGCTCTTGTTGCCGATCCACCAGCGTCGAGACGAGGCGGCCCTGGAGGTCGTAGACCCGCATGGCTACCTGGCCCGCCCGCGTGACGCGGTACTTGATCTCGGTGGACGGGTTGAACGGGTTGGGGTAGTTCTGATCCAGGATGAACGCCTCCGGCGCGCTCACGCCCAGGAACGATCCCTTCGAAGCCACCTCCGCCAGCGCCCTCGGCGCCTCCGCCGTCAGTTGCTTGACGTAGTCGTAGCCGCGATGCGGGTCGGGCAGGTAGGGGAACGACGAGAGCAGGGGCAGGTCGTTCTTGGTCGGCCCGGCGTTGTAGGTCAACTCGGCCACGAGGCGGGGCGAGGCCAGGTCCGCGTAGTTGGCGGCGGTGGCGTCGTCGAAGGGCAGCCCGACGGCGGCCAGCACCAGCCCGCCGACGGCCTGCAACTCGATCGTCGTCACGTCGTCTTCGAGGCGGCGCCCGTTGGGGAAGCCGTCCATGTGCGGGATGAATTCGAGCGTGGTGCTCTGGTTGAAGGGCGCGGCGGTCAGGCCGATGGCGGCGGCGCGCACGAGGCCCATCCGCGCGTTATCCTTGAACTCCTGCGAGGCGCGGTCCGTCACCGGCGTAGCCATGTTGAGGCGCAGCATGTCGCCCCCGTAGAGCTTGCCGTCGAGCGTCTGCGTGACGGGCAGGAAGTTGTGGATGAACGGCTTGCCGGGGCTCAGCGGCCCGGCGGTCTTGCCCGTGGCGAGCTGGTAGGGGATGGCGTTGGGCACGCCGAAGTAGAAGATCGGGAAGATGTCTACCAGGCGCGGCTGGCCCGGCCCCACCAGGCCCGGCTGCACCGGCACGGCGAAGGCGGTGCCGGTAAAGTCGATGCCCGGAATGGCCGTGGCGGCGAAGGCGCCGTCTTTTCCGTTGCGGAAGTCGAAGCCCGGCGTCGAGTAGCCCGGCAGGACGCCCACGGCGGGGAAGGACCGGGACTGGATGCGCAGCGGGCTCAGGCCCGGCACGGCCCCGCCGAACTGGCTGTCGTCCATGTAGAGCGCCAGTTCCGGGTTGGCGAAGTACTGGACGAAGTCCTGTTCCCGCCCGCTATAGGGCGAGGTGGCGTTCCAGCGGTCCTTCTGGCCGATGGGGATGACGGCTTCGTTGGTGAGCGGCATACCCAGGCGCGAGACCTGCACCCACGGGCCGGTGTGTTGCGGCTTGAGCCCCAGCGTCGAGAGCACCCGGATGCGCGGGCGGCTGGCCGAGGCCCACACGCCGATGACGAAGTTCGGATCGAGGATGTTGGCGGCCTCGCTGACCGACTTGCCGTCTTTCTGCAGCAGCTTGATGGGGATCTTGAGGATGAGGCTGTGGGTGTTGAAGCCGGCCACGGCGTCGCGGGCGTTGTCCGGGTTGCCGGCGTCGGTGCCGAAGGCGCTGCGTGTCTGGCCCAGGTCGAAGACGCCGCCGAGATCGACGAAGAACACGTCGTCGCGTGGGCCGGCGAAGACCGTCTCGCCGGTGGTGGCGGTGGTGATGGCGCTCTGGACGAGGCTCTGGTAGCTGGTGCCCAGGCCGGCGCCGCCGTCGATGGAGCGCGGCCCGATGTTGTTGGGCGGCACCACGCCGTCGACGACGATGGTCTGGAAGCTGTGGCCGCCGTCGGTGCTCTTCTCCAGCGTGTAGGTAGCCTTCAGGTTTTGCTTGCCGAGCCGGATGTTGAAGAACGTCGTCGGGTCTTCGATCACCTGTTTGAAGGTAAAGCGGTAGGTGATGTCGTCCCTGGCCGAGCCGAGCGACCCCACCGAGGGCTGGTTCTTGATGTGGATTTCGTAGCGGATGTCCTCGCCGAACGTGTTGTAGTTGGGGCCGCCTTCGGGCAGTTCGAGCGGGATGTAGTTGGCCACGATGGTGACCGTGTTGGGGTCGTCGGGCGAGCGGAAGGCGTAGACGTCGGTGTTGTCGGCCAGCGGATCATTGCTGATCAACGGCGCCTCTCGGTGGCTCGACGCATCGCCGAAGGGGGGCGTCGCCAGCGCGAAGACCAGCAGCGCCGCCAGGATCGGGATGGCCCAGAGGGTTTTACTTGTGATACGCATGGAATCCTCCTCTTGGATGGTTGTTGGGGCCTGCTCCGGAGGGAGCAGGAGTGTGCGGGGTCAACTATACTTCAGAAAGGCGGCCAGCAGGGCGTCCTGGCCGGTCTGCAGCGCATCGCCGGGCAGATCGGGCAGCAGCTTCATGGCGCGCAGCAGGCCGGCCAGGTCCCACAGGTGCAGCCCTCGTGCGATCTTTCCGCGTTCGAGGGTCAGCACCGAGAGGCCGCACACGGCGAGGCGTCGCCCGGTGGGCGGCACGTGCAAGAAGGCGCCCCGGTGGGTGCCCTGCTTCGTCCAGGCCAGCGCCACGCGGCCCGGCTGCGCCGTCACCTCGGTGAGGCTCAGGTGCAGGTCGGGGAAGGCGCGCAGCCAGTCGCCCAGGGCTTCGCGTACGGCGCGGCGGCCCCGTAGCACGGCGGCGCGGCTCACGTCGAAGCCCTCGTAGCCGTCGGCAAAGAGGGCCGCCGCCCGGTCTACGTCGTGCGCGTTGACCGCCGCGCGGAGCGCCTGCAAGAGCGGTGCGGCGGCCGGGGGCTGGGTGCGGGCTGCGTGTTCGATGGCGTCTCTCCGGTTCTATGGGATGCTTCTCGTCGACGTTGAGGCCACGATACTGGCGTTTTCGGCCCAGGCAACAGGTCAAAAGGTGCTCATTTCTTGTTCACTCGCCGCTCAGCATGTAACGATGCTGTGATGACGCGGCGCGGGCGGCGCCGGGTGCGGGCTGTGGCGAGGCGACCCACAGGCCTTCGAGCCGCGGCCCCACAGCCGAAGTGGACTTTTCCCCACAACAAACCCGCTCCCGGACGTCGAACTTCGTGGCGGGACGAGAAACGGAGGGTTTGGGGGGCGGTCTACTGAGCCGTGCAAAAATTTGTCAAGCTGATGAGGGTATGGGGGTCTGGGAGGATGGGGGATCGCCAGGGAGGCCGGCAGCGCAATCCATTCAGACCTGTCGCGTCTGCGCGTCTCCCCTCCCCGCCTCCGTCCGGATTGAGCACAACCGGAGTTACCATAAAACGAGGAGGTAAGCACCATGAACGGTACCAAAGAAAAGTCCGACCTCGAAAGAGGCGGCGAAGCCCTCGCCAAGGAAGCAGCGCGCAAGCAGGCCGGTCGAGACCGCAGCGACGAGACCGCCGCCGACTTCGACGAAGGCTGGCGTGCAGGTCGCGAGGCGAGCGATCCGGAGAGCGAGACCACGGCCCAGGATGTCAGAGACCGGGTGCGGGGGGAATACGAGGACAAGACGGAGGAAGAAAGGGAAGCCTACCGCGCCGGCTACGCTTCCGGATCCGACCGCTAGCGCCTCTGCCAGGCAGCCCCGTTGAAGGGGTTCTAACGAGCCGACGGCTGCCGGGGGCAGCGCGCTTCCGCGCAGGCCGTCGGCGTCTCCTTCCGACGTCATGCAGCGCAAGAACGACTGTCCCTACTGCCAGGGCACCGGCATGCTGAACCGGTTCAGAAAAAATCAGCCAATGCTCAGAACCTTATAAAGTCTGCGCGGTTTAGACGATATTACGTTGCAAAGACGCACGCTTTCGATGACTACGCGTTGCCTCATGTGCCTGGCTTGTTGCTGTGCCTGCTGCTGTTGTCAGGCCCGGGAGGGCACGTGTGCACGCGGCGTCCGAGGTCGTTTCGGATAAGCCGCCCGCTTCGAAGCGTCACCTGATCTGAGCACACACGCGCTGCCTCTCCCGACCGTTCGGTGAGAGGCTTTTTTTTGTGGATCGCAGCCCTGGCAAGACCCCATGATCGGCACCCCATACCGTATCCGCTCGACCCACGGCGCCCCGCTGCACGACGCCGCGCCGCCGCCCGACGTGGCCTGCAAGATCGGGCGGACGCCGCTGCTGCGGCTGACGCGCCTGGCCGCGCACCTGCCCCCT
>JBFGTT010000224.1:0-6194 GCA_041565995.1 Rhodothermales bacterium | reverse complement strand
GGCTACGTCCTGCGAGGCGTCGTAGAGGTAGGGAAAGGGATAGCGCTTTTGCTGCGCGCGCCGGGCCATGTTCTCGAATGAGTCGGCGGGGTACTGCCGGGCGTCGTTGGCCGAGATGCCGACGAACTGCACGCCGCGCGCCTGGTAATCCCGCGCCGTAGCCAGCAGTGCGTCTTCGACGTGGACGACGTACGGGCAGTGGTTGCACATGAAGACAACCACCAGGGCTTCGGCGTCGGCGTAGTCGGCGAGGCGGCGCGTCGGGCCGCCGGCGTCGTCCACGTCGGGATTGGCCGCCGCCAGGTCGAAGGCGGGCGCCTCGGCGCCGAGTTTGTTCATCTGCGATACCGTCACAGCCATGGGGATTTCGGATTGCGGATTTCGGGGTGCGGAGTGTGCCGGATGGTGAACGTCGTGCCGGGAGAGCTTTCAGCGGTCAGCCGTCAGCTTAAAGAGGCTCTCGCTGAAAGCTGAGTGCCGGATTCATCGCAACGCACACGCCTACCTAAAAGAGCAGCGCGGGAGAAAGATCCTATCGCGAAGGCGCGGGCGGAAGACAGGCGGCAGGATCTTACCCTCACCCATCCCACATCAGCAATCCCCAATCCCTAGACCGTTTGCTCTTCGGCCCAGGTGGGCGAGCGGCGGATCTGGTCGAAGGGGCAGGCGACGGTCGAGGCCACGTTCGCCAGGTGGGAGCTGACGCGGCTCATCATGCGGGCGCTCATCGCGTAGACGACGCCCTCGTTGGGGGTCATCGTCTCGGTGTCGGCCAGACGCTTGAGGTAGACCGTCAGCTCGTCTTTGGTCTGCTCGTGATAGCGGATGAGACGCCGCGCCGCCGCCTCGTCGCATTCCACGAAAGCCGTCTGGGCGCGCTCGAACATCTCCAGGATGCGGTCGCGCAGGGCGCGTAGCGGCTCGACGAGCGGCCCCATGCGCGGCTTGTGCGCCAGCGCCGCCGTCCGCGAGAGCGACTTGGAGAGGTCGCCGATGCGTTCGGCCTCGTGCACGATGCTGATGAGCTTGAGGCTCAAGACAAGTTCGCGCTTCGGCTCGACGCTGAGGTGTTCGAGCACGGCGCGGCGCAAATCTTGCTCGCGGCGGTTGATCTCCCCGTCGAGTTCCATCAGGTCCACGTCGAGGATTTCGTTGTCGAGCAGGGATGCGGTGGCGGCGGCAAACATCACCTTGCCGCTTTCGAGCATCACCTTGACGTCGTCGAAGGCTTGTTCGACGAGCGGGGGTTGCTCCCCCTTGAAGAAATCGAAGAAACCCATCCGCGTCTTCGGGACATTTTTCTCTGAAGACCCGACAGGCTTTGCGCTTCCCCGGCGTTTTTTCGGGGGCAGACCCGGCAGGCCGCCGTGTTCGTTGCTTAACCGGCGTGCCGCCGAATAGTTCAGCGCGCCGGATTAAGGAATGGTTACGCCGGCCTGCCGGCCACCACGTCCACCAGGGCGCGTTGCGAGGCGGCTACGTCGCTGTAGGTGCACAGCTGCGCGGCGGCCTGTGGGAAGGCCTCCAGCGCGTACGGGCTGCCCAGCGAAGCCAGCACCACGGGCCGCCGCGCCGCCAGCGTCTCGACGAACCGTTGCTGCGCCGCCAACAGGCCGAAGGCGTGCCATGCCGCCGGCTTGACCACCAGTGCCACGACCACGTGCCGCACCTGCGCCGCCTGCGCCGCCAGCGCGTCGAAGACGGATTCGTCGGCCTCCGGCCCCACCTCCCGGTAGACGACGCCGGGAAAAGCGGCCCGGAGGGCGGCGCCCAGCGGCGCTTCGGGCGGATCCAGCCGCGTCCGGTGCGGCTTGACGAGCAGCGCCAGCATCCCTTCGGCGGCGACGCGCGCCGGATCGAACGGCAGCACCCCGGCGGCATCCTCCACCCTGACGGCGCGGCGGGCTACGTCGTCGGCCAGCGCCCGGTGCGCCGCCGCCCCCACCTCGTCGAGCGAGACGTGCCGCGCAGGGTCGGTAAAAATCGACGGGCCGAAGCGATCTGCGAGGCGCTGCTTGAGCGTCCAGACGCGTGCGCAGGCTTCGTCGAGCCGCGCTGCGTCGAGCGTGCCGGCCTCGACGGCGCGCACCAGGCCCGCCACGGCGGCTTCGGGGTTAGGCGCGTCGAGCACGACGTCCACGCCGGCGGCTACGAGCACGGCGGCCTGCGCCCCGACGGCGCCGGGATCGGCGCGGACGGCGCCCATGAGCAGACTGTCGGAGACGACGGCGCCCCGGAAGCCGAGGTCGCCGCGCAGCAGGTCGTGCAGGATCGGGCGGGAGGCGGTGGCCGCCCGGCGGCTCGCGTCGAGGGCGGGATAGGCCACGTGCGCCGTCATCACCGCGTCGACGCCTGCCTCAACGGCAGCGCGGAACGGCACCAGGTCGGTGGCTTCGAGCATGGCGCGGTCGTCGGGCACGAGGGGCAGCGCCTCGTGCGAGTCCTGGCGGGTGCCGCCGTGGCCGGGGAAGTGTTTGGCGGTGGCGAGCAGACCCTCGGCGTGGCAGCCCCGGACGTAGGCCCGCACCAGGCGGGCTACCGTCTTCGGCGCCTCGCCGAAGGCCCGCGTAGCGATGATCGGGTTGCGCCGCTCACGGTTGACGTCGGCGACGGGGCAGAAGGCCAGGTGGAGGCCGCAGGCCAGCGCTTCGCGCGCCGCCGCCCGCGCCGAGGCTTCGACAGCGGCTTCGGCGGCCTCGCCCAGCGCGCCGAAAGCCATCGCGTGTGGAAAGACCGTCGCGCCGCGCACCTGCTGCCCGACGCCCCGTTCCATGTCGGTCGCCACGAGGAGCGGGTAGGGGCTGTGTGCTTGCAGGCGGGCCAGCGCGGCGGGCGTCTGCGGGATCTGCCCGTTGAAGAGCACGAGGCCGCCGAGCGGGCACCGCGCCAGCAGCGCCGCCACGCGCCCGGCATCCTCCTCCACCGTCACCGGCGGCGGCAGGTTCGAGCCGATGCGCGCAAAGACAAGCTGCGCGGCCTTCTCGCGGAGGGTGGCGGGCTTACCGTCGGATGCGGCCATGCCGAAACGGAGCTTACGGGTGGGAAGCTAGGAGATCGAGGATAGAGGATAGGTCACGCTGCGATCCTCTATCCTCTATGCTCGATCCTCGAAACAAGACCCCCATCCTCCCACACTCCTACCCGCCCACTCTCACTCCCGGTACAACCCGTGTTCGTCGATGTAGGCGCGGACGGCGTCGGGGACGAGGTAGCGGATGGAGCGGCCAGTGCGCAGCCGGGCGCGGATCTCGGTGCCGCTGATCTCCAGCAGCGGCGCGTCGGCAAAATGAACGCGGGCGGCCAAGTTTGGATCGAGGCGGGCGGCTGCCGAGCCGGGGCGCTTGTAGACGATCAGCGGCACGCGAGCGACGATCTCTTCGGGCCGATGCCAGGCGTCGAAGTCGCGCAGGCTGTCGCTGCCGATGATGAGCGAGAAGGTGTGGCCGGGGTGCTCGGCTTGCAGCGCGCGCAGCGTCTCGACGGTGTAGGAGGTGCCCGCGCGCCGCACTTCGAGGTCCGCCACCTCGAAGCCGGGGTTGCCCGCCGCTGCCCGCCGCGTCATCTCCAGGCGCTGCTCCGGCGTGGCGAGCGCCTCGCCCGGCTTGTGCGGGGGTCGGTAGGCCGGGATCCACCAGACCCGGTCCATCCCGAACTGCTCGCGCACGGTCTCGGCGACGATCAGGTGCGCCAGATGCGGCGGGTTGAACGATCCACCGAAGAGACCGACGTGCATGAGGCAAGCCGAAAGAGGAAAGCGTGAAGCGGGTCGTGCGGCGCCGCTGAAATATCCAGGCTCCGGCACTTCGAATCAAGCCCGTCGGGCAAGAACCCCGCTGCCGTCCCGGTCCGTCGCTACGATCCGTCGGCGAGGCTTTCGATGCGGGCGTTGGCCTGTTCGTAGAGCGCCTCGGCCTCCTTGAGCAGCGGGCTGTCCCGGAAGATGAGCAGGCGCTGGTAGTTCTCGAGGGCCTTTTGAAGCCGTTCGGCGCGGCGCGTCTCGACGCTCTGGTCGCTGTAGGCGATGTAGGCGCGCATGGCGCCCAGCAGCGCGTCGTCGGCCCAGCGCGTATCCGGGTACTTATCGAAGACCACCTCGAAGGAGTGCGCGGCGGCGCGGAAGAGGCGGCGCTGCTCGTACTGCTGGGCGACGTCGAACTGCTTATGGGCCAGCTTGTCACGCAGTTCGTCCACCCTGGCCTGTGCTTCGTCCCGGTGCTCGCTGTTGGGATAGCGGTTCATGAAGAGTTGGAACGCCTGGATGGCCTGCCGCGTGTCGGTCTGATCGAGTTGGTAGGCGGGCGAGCGGGCGTAGAAGGTCAGGGCGCGTTCGTACTCGGCTTCGGGCACGCGCGGATCGTTGCGGTAGATTTCGGAGAAGCGCGTGTATTCGTTGGCGGCCAGGATGTAGTCCTTGTTGGCTGCGTAGGCCCGCGCCAGGAAGAGTTGCGCGTCGTCGGCCCATTCGTGGGTGCGTCCGAAATCGAAGACGCCCTGGAAGTACTGGATGGCGCGGTCGTACTTCTGGCGTTCGAAGTAGTCCTTGCCCTTGTCGAAGGCTTCCTGCGGGGTGTCGTAGCGGAGCCGTCCGGAGCCGCCGCATCCCGCCGCCGCCACGACGACGAACAGCAGCATCGACAGAAAGATCTTGCGAAGTGGCATCGTAGGGAACATGGTCCGGTGAAAAGACGAAGCAGCAGGCCGCCGCGCCCTCTGATAACGAAGCGCCGCGCCGATTAGTACGTGCGCGCAGCCCACACAAAAAGCCGGTGCGCGGAACGGCAACCGGCCTGGGGGATGCTGATACGTGAGGTGCCGGAGGCAGTTCCTAGCGGTAGAGCACGGCTTCGTCGTTGCGGAAGCGCAGGAAGAAGATGGCCTCGTTGGCGTTACTTTGCCTGAAGTCGATGCGGGTGCCGAGGCCCTGGTACGGCTCGGCCCGGCGCAGCGCTTCGGGCAGCGAGGCGCCGTCGGCGCGCGTGAGCTGGGCCAGCAGAAAGCGGGCCACGTCGTAGCCGACGTAGGCGAGGCGGCCCGGCGCCTGCCCGGCCAGCCTGCGGTAGTCCCGGTCGAAGGCTTCGACGGCGGCGTCGGCCTCGTCCACGAAAAAATCTTCGGTGTAGACGACGCCGAAGGCGCTGGCGAGGCGCTTCGAGGCGAGGCCGTCCCACTCGGAGTTGCCCAGCACGCGGGGCGAGACGTTGGCGCGGTCGAGGCTGTTGAGGGCGGCCTCGATGCTGCGCCCGGCGTTGCGCCCGGAGACGGGCAGGTAGAGCGCATCGATGGCACGAAGCGCCTCCGGCCCGACGCGTTCGGACAGCTGGCCCCAGTCGCGGGACGAGGGCAGCAGTTCGAAGAACGCCACGTCGGCGCCGAGCCGGAGGGCTTCTTCCTGGAAGCCTTCGGCCATGCGCTCGCTGATGCTGTTGCCGCGCTCGGCCGCCACGCCGACGGCCCGCGCGCCCAGGTCTTCGACGGCCAGACGGGCCATCAGGACGCCGCGCGAGACGATGGTGGGGTTGGCCTGGAAGACGTAGCGCCGCCCGCGCGCCACGCCCTCGTCGGTGGCCAGGGGCGCCACGAGCACCACGCCGGCGCGTTCGGCAGCCTCTGCCGCCGCCTCGGCCTCGTTGCTGTAGAGCGGGCCCAGGATCACGTCCACCCCGGCGGTGCCCGTCAGCGTCGAGACGGCCTGCCGCGCGCCGATCTGGCTGTTGCGCGTGTCGCGGAAGATCATCTGGACGGCCCGGTCCTCGGTGCGGTTGTGCGCCTCGACGGCCAGGCGGATGCCGTTGAAGAGGGCCTGCGTCAGCGGCGCCTCGTCGGGGTTGAGCGGCAGCGCGATGCCCAGGCGCAGCACACGGGCGGCCTCCTGGTCCCCGCGCAGCTTGCGTTCGGCCAGCTCTAGCGTGCGGCGAGCCTCGTCCTGGTAGCCGCTGGTGGGATAGGCCCGGACGAACTCCGTCAGCAGCTCGGCGGCGCGCACGGCGTCGCCGTCGCGGTAGAGGGCTTTGCCGGCCATCAGGATGGCCGCCGTCGTCTTGCGATGCAGCGGATAGGCTTCGTAGACGATGCGGAAGCGGCGGTAGGCCATCCCGTAATCCTGCGCGTCGAAGGCATCGAGGGCCTGTCTGAAGATCGCCTCGGCCTCGTCGATGCGGGGCACCTGGTCGCCGTCTTGCTGCGCCGTAGCGGGC
>JBFGTT010000223.1:0-6200 GCA_041565995.1 Rhodothermales bacterium | reverse complement strand
GTGCAGGAGCGTGCTTGGGTGGCCTACAACGTAAGGTTGCTAATCCGCACGAACGCTTCGTCCGGCTCCCTCATATTTCACGTTTTTACGCTTGACGACCACCCGGTTCGCCAGCACCGTCTCCAGCGCGAACAGCCCGATTACCAGCAGGATCAGGTAGCGCCAGAACTTCTGTTTTTTCTCTTCGTCCTCCACCGCCAGCGCCGCCGCGGCAGGTGTCGTCGCCACGTCGTCCGCCGTGCCGGCGACGGCGGCGTAGGCTTCCTCGGCGTCGCGCGTAGCCAGCACCGACTCGCGGGCGTCCACGTTGACCGAGAAGGGCAAGAGGGCGCGGCCCTGCCCGGCCACGTACTGCCCCGGCACCTCCGTCTCGCGGAAGAAGCCGACGCCGGCCTCGTCGAGCGTTACCTTGAAGACCCGGTCGCCCGGGGCGCGCACGTCCCACGTCTCGCCCGGCCTGCCGCGCAGCGCCACGGCCTCGCCGACGCTGTACTGGTGCCGCACGTCGGAGGCGCTGAAGGCATACTTGACGAGCTGGTAGACGAAGGGCACGTAGAGTTCGTGGATGGGGAAGTCGGTCCAGCGCGTGCTGAACGTCGAGGTATAAACCAGCACCTTGCCCCGGCCCAGCCGCCGCTCGACCAAGAACGGATCCCCGGTATCGTACGTACCGACGACGACGGCGTTTGTGTCGGGCACCAGGCGCGCATACCGCCGAAATTTAGGGCGTAAAATGGCCCCCATGCCGGAGGCCGCGAAGACCTCGAAGACGGGATGGCGCAGATCCACCTCGCCGACGATGGCGTCGAGCGCTTGCACCGAGCGGGCCGTCACCGCGCCGCCGAGGCGGCCCACGCCCAGGGCGCCTAGCGTGCCGGTGAAGGCCGGCAGGTCCGCCGCCTCGCCGAAGGAGACGACCACGCTGCCGCCCTCCTCGACGTACGCCTGCACCGCGCCGGCCTGCGCGCCGCTGAGCGCGCCGACGTTGGCCAGGAAGACGACGCCGTGGTTGCGCAACTCGCCGCGCGTGAGGCGCTGCCGCCCGCCCGTGGCGAAGCGGTAAAGCGCCTGCTCGCCCACGTCGAAGGCGTTGCGCAGGAAGAAGGCGTCGCCGAGGGCGCCGCGCGGCCCTTCGTCGACGACGAGGATCGAGGGGCGCGCGGCTACCGGGTAGGTGAAAAAGAAGCGGTTGTCGAGGGCGAGGTCGTCGTCGGGTAGGGCGATCTCGCCCTGGTAGAACCCCTCGCGCGCCGCCGCCTGCTGGAACGTCACCCGGCTCGAGGCCAGCGCCGGCAGCGTCTTGCGCTCCACCGGGCGCTCGTCGAGGGCGAGCGTGACGGTCTGTTGCTGCGCGGCGCTGCGGCCCTGCGCCGCCACGCGGGCGTCGTAGCGGACGGCCACGCGGCTACCGGCGCGCTTCGTGGTCAGGTTGAAGGCGGCCACGTAGGCATTGTCCACCGCGTCGGCGGCCACCTTGACGGGCACGAAGGCCACGTCGGCGTCGAGCCTCCAGTTGTCGAGCGCGCCGGTCCAGCCGCCCTGCTGGAAGTCGGAGACGAGGACGACGGCGCGGTCGTCGTGGCGGGCGTCTCGCAGGATCTCGGCGGCCAGGCGCAGCGGGTTGTAGAAGTCGGTAGGCCGGTTGCTCGGGGCGAGGCTGCGGGCGAGGGTGCGGTGCAGGGCCAGGTCGTCGCCCAGCGGGGTCAGTTGCTGCGCGTCGTCGGAGAAAGCCACCAGCGCGAACTCGTCGCCCGGTCGGGCCTCGTCGAGCCGGCGGAGCACCTCTTGCCGGGCGCGCTCGAACACGTCGCCCACCTGCATGCTGTACGAGTTGTCGATCAGGATCACGACGGACTGATCGTCCTGCTGCGGCAGGAACGGGAGTTTTTCCTGCGAGATGAAGGGCCGGGCGAAGGCCAGCGCCAGCAGCGCGAACATGGCCGTGCGGACGGCCAGCAGCAGCAGGTCGCGCAGGCGGCGTTTTTTGATCAACTCCTTCGGCGTGGCCTTCAGGAACATCAGCGAGCCGAAGGGCACCTTCTTCGCCCGCATCTTGCGCACGAAATGGAAGAGCACCGGCAAGGCCGCCGCACCGAGCGCAAAAAGGAAGAAGGGGTTGATGAAAGACACAGCTTCTCGGGTTATTGGGAATGGGTTATTGGAAAATGGTCAGGCCAGGCGCCATCCCCCACCATTTTCGATTTCCCATCACGCCTTCCGTTTTCGTGCTGCCAGGTAGTTGAAAAGCGCAAAGTCCAGCGGTTGATCCGTCGTCAGCAGCGTGTAGTCGATGCCGAGCAGGCCGCACTCTTTGCGGAGCGAGGCCCGGAAGCGCTCCAGGTTGTCGAGGTAACCCGCGCGCGCCGTCTCGGCCTCGATCAGCATGCGCTCGCCCGTCTCTAGGTCCTCGAACTCGACCACGTCGCTGAAATCGAAGCGGACCTCCTGCGGATCCATCACGTGGAAGACGATCACCTCGTGGCCCTTGAACCGGAAGTGTTTCAGCCCGTCGACGAGCGCCGCCGGGTCGTCGAGCAGGTCCGAGATCAAGACCACGAAACCGCGTTTGCGTTGCTGTTCGGCCAGTTCGTGCAGCGGCTTGCCCAGGTGGGTCTGCGCGCCCGGCGTGGCGCCCTCCATCTCGGTCAGCAGCAGGTGCAGGTGGCCCTTGGTGCTGCGCGGCGGGATGCGCGCGACGACCTGCTCGTCGAACAACGTCAGGCCGACGGCGTCGCGCTGCCGCACCATCAGGTAGGCCAGCGAAGCGGCCAGGAAAAAGCTGTAGTCGAGCTTCGTCAACCCCGCCGAGGTGTAGCTCATCGACCGGCTCACGTCGACGAGCAGGTGCATCCGCGTGTTGGTCTCATCCTCGTATTCCTTGACGTAGAGCCGGTCCGTGCGGGCGAAGAGTTTCCAGTCGATGCGCAGCGGGTCGTCGCCGGGGATGTAGGGGCGGTACTCCATGAAATCGACGCTGAAGCCTTTGTAAGGGCTGCGGTGCAGCCCGGCCACGAACCCCTCGACGACGGCGCGGGCCAGCAGTTCCAGGTTCGAGATGCGCGAGAGCACCTGCGGCGCGATGAACCGTGTGGCGGCCGTCTGAGGCATCGGGTCGGCGGGTGTTTGCGGGTGCGGGGGGATGTCCTGGGCGCCTGCGCTACTCCGTCCGGAGCGCGTCGACGGGGTTCGCCAGCGCCGCCTTGACGGATTGATAGCTCACGGTAAGCAGGGCCACCAGCAGCGCGCCCAGCCCCGCCAGCAGGAAGATCTGCCAGGAGATTTCCACGCGGTAGGCGAAGCCGTCGAGCCAGCGGTGCATGGCAAGGTACGCCACCGGCGCCGCCACCACAAAAGCCGCCGCGACGAGCTTCGTGAACTCCTTCGAGAGCAGCAGCACGATGCTGCCTACCGAGGCGCCCAGCGTCTTGCGCACGCCGATCTCTTTGGTGCGCTGCTCGGCCATGAACGAGGCCAGGCCGAACAGCCCCAGGCAGGCGATGAAGATGGTCAGGCCGGCGAAGAAGCCCAGCAGCGTGCCCACGAGGGCGTCGGCCCGGTAGAGCCGGTCGAAGTGGTCGTCGAGGAAGGCGTAGTCGAAGGCGTA
This sequence comes from Rhodothermales bacterium, assembly GCA_041565995.1. Classification (GTDB taxonomy): domain Bacteria; phylum Bacteroidota; class Rhodothermia; order Rhodothermales; family JBFGTT01; genus JBFGTT01. The sequence goes on along the minus strand of JBFGTT010000223.1, from coordinate 2,596 downwards.
GTTGGGGATGACCTGCCGCCAGGCCTCCTCCAGCGCCGCCACCGTGGCGCGGGGATCGCCCGGACGCAGGCGGACGAAGACGTAGAGGTAGGCCTGCACGTTGGCGTACATCACCATGGCCGGGGCAATCTGCTCGTGGGCGGACTGGCTGTGGAAGTCGCGCACCACGCCCACGACGCGCAGCGGCGGGTTGTCGTTGTCGTTGTTGCCCCGTGGGAAGGCCAGTTGCTGGCCCAGCGCCTGCGTGTAGTCGTCCCAGCCGAAGGCGCGCGCGGCGGTCTCGTTGATGACGATGCCGTCGAGCGTGTCGGCCGGGAAGTCCCGCGAGATCGTGCGTCCGGCCATCAGCCGCATGTCCATCGTCTCGAAGAAGTCGAAGTCGCTGAAGTAGGCGTGCAGCAGCCAGTTCTCGTCCTCCGGCGCGGCCACCGGGCGCAGGGGCACCTGGTTGAGCAGGCTCGCCGGCGCGCTCGACGCAGCGGAGACGTTGACGACGTTTGCCTCGCCCAGGATCCGGTTCTTGTAGGCGCGGTAGAGTCCTCTCGGCGTCGGGTCGGTCAGTTGGATGACCACCACGTGCTCCTTGTCGAAGCCGAGTTGCTGGGCGCGCACGTAGTTCAACTGGTGGTAGACGACGCCCGTGCTGACGAGCAGCACCAGCGAAATGCCGAACTGAAAGACGATCAGCGCCTTGCGCAGCCCTGCCCCGCCGCCGGCGTGCAGGTCTCCCTTCAAGACGGCGGCCGGGCGGAAGGCCGAGAGGAAGAAGGCCGGATAGCTGCCGGCCAGCAGCCCCGCCGCCAGCGCCACCGCCACCAGGCCCGGCAGCACCAGCGGATGCACGAGGTCCGCCAGCCCGATGGCCTTGCCCGTGAGCGCATCGAAGGCCGGCAGCGCCAGCCCCACCAGCACCAGCGCCACGACCAGCGCCAGCAACGCCAGCAACACCGACTCGCCCAGAAATTGCTGGATGAGTTGCCCCCGGTGCGCGCCCGCCACTTTCCGCATGCCCACCTCGCGCGCCCGGCTGGCCGAACGCGCCGTGGCCAGGTTCATGAAGTTGATGCAGGCGATGAGCAGGATGAAGACGCCGACGGCCAGGAAGACGTACACCGTCGCCGCGTTGCCGTTCGGCTCGATCTCGTTCTCGCGGTTCGAACGCAGGTGGATGTCGCGTAGCGGCTGGAGCGAGGGCGCGACGGCAAAGCCGGACTGCGCCAGCGGAAAGTGCGCCTCGACGTAGCCGGAGACCGCCGGGCCGAGCTTCGCCTCCAGCGCCGCCGCCGAGGCGCCCTCGGCCAGCAACAGGTAGGTGTAGACAATCGGAAATTGCTGCTGCGAGAAGTCGGTCCCGCCGTAGATGGGCACCTGTTCGAGCGTGTTGAAGGCGGCCAGGAAGTCGAAGTGGAAGTGCCCGTTGCGCGGCAGGTCCGCCATGACGCCCGTGACGACGAAGTTGTACTGGCTGTCGAGCACGAGCGTCTTGCCCATCGGGTCGGCGGCGCCGAAGTACTTCTCCGCCATCGCCTGGCTGACGACGACGGAGAAGGGCGCCGTCAGCGCCGCGCGCGCCTCGCCGCGCACGAGCGGGATGTCGAACACGTCGAAGGTCGTCGAGTCGGCGAAGGCCCATCCTTTCTCGTAAAACAGCCGGTCCTCGAAGCCCACCATCCAGGCCTGGTTGGGCGGTTTGAAGCGCACGGCCTCTTCCACCTCCGGGAAATCCGCCTTCAACGACGGCCCCCACGCCGGCGCCGACTGCGCCGTCTGCTGAAAGCCCCGGCTCGTCTGAACGTCCACCACGAGGCGGTAGATACGCTCGGCCTGGGCGTAGTGCCCGTCGTAGCGGACCTCGTCGCGCACGAAGAGCAGAATCAGCGCAAAGCACGCCAGCCCGACGGCCAGCCCCGCCACGTTGATGAAGGCGTAGGCCTTGTACTTGCGCAGATTCCGCAGGGCGACTTTGAGGTAATTTTTTAGCATCGCTTTGCCGCAAAAAACCGGCGCGGTTCGACGGAGAGGGATACGGCAGGCGCCGGCGTGGCCACGGGCCGCCGTGCCCGAAGCCGTCTCAGGCCAGCCCGGAGGCGGGTTCGTGGACGCGTTCGAGCAGCCGGCCGATGATGTCCTCGACGGTTACGCGCTCGGACTCGGCGTAGAAATTGGCCAGCACGCGGTGGCGCAGGACGGGGTAGGCCAGGGCGCGGACATCTTCGACGGCCACGTTGTAGCGGCCCCGGAAGACGGCGCGCACCTTGCCGCCCAGCAGCAGGTACTGCGTGGCGCGCAGCCCGGCCCCCCAGCTCACCCAGTTCTTGACGAAGTCGAAGGCGTCGGGGTCGGTGGGCCGCGTGCTGCGCACCAGGTCTACGGCAAACTGCGCCACGTTCTGCGGCACGTAGACCTTCTTGACGAGGCGCTGGAAGGCCAGGATGTCGTCGCCGGTGAGGACGGTATCGAGCACGGCCTGCTCCTGCGAGGTCGTCGTCAGCGCCACGGCCAGTTCGTCCTCCGCCGAGAGGTAGTCGATGACGATGTTGAACATGAAGCGGTCGAGCTGGGCTTCGGGCAGCGGGTAGGTGCCTTCGAGTTCGAT